>JAFYIC010000035.1 GCA_017538845.1 Bacillota bacterium
CTCTTGCCATGGTGCAGGGCAACGACAAGGCAAAAGTGGATGTTGCTGCGGAAGAACTGGCAAAGGCATATACTGTTGGGAAAGAAAAAGCAGAGCCGATAGAGATCATACAGGAAATGATTGGAGTATAGGTAAGAAGGTGGGATTTACGCGTATCGCTTCGCGATCCGCCGGCCTGCGCCGCCTCGTTCAGGCGGCTTGACCCATCCCTGGGAGACCTAACCCGACGAGGAACGAGTCGCTGGTAGGTCCCCTGTCAGGACCGCAGCACTTTAGTGCGTGGCGGTCTACGGCTCGGGTTCGAATCCCTACATACTGCAAAAAACAAAACAAGGGACCTTTGGTCCCTCATTTTGTTTTGGCGGAGAAGGTGGGATTCGAACCCACGGTACCTGACGGTACACCGCATTTCGAGTGCGGCTCGTTATGACCACTTCGATACTTCTCCAAGGCACTTTAACAGTATAACGCAAGGCACGGCCGGAGTAAATCTTTACTTGAAAAAAACCACGGGGCAGGTCAGATAATACGGGAAAAAACAGTGCGGATAAGCGGTCTGTTCCGTTGTTTTTTTATGGTCTGCATGATAAAATAATCCAGTAAGAGCCGTGTCTTATTATCTGCGGTTCATCAAAGGGAGGAACAGAGTTGGATCCGAGGATAGAAAAGCTTTCAAAACTGCTTGTCGAGTATTCCTGCCGTGTTCAGAAGGGGGAAAATGTCCTTATAGAATACGATGGAGAGAATTGCAAAGATCTGGTAAGACAGCTGATAAAGGATGTCTACAGGAACGGTGGATCGCCGTATGTGAATATAAGCGATTCGGCGGTTTCGCGTGAGATCCTTCTTGAGTGTGAACAGAAACAGCTTTCTTTCATGCGTGAATACAGGATGAAGCAGATGGAAGGCATGCAGGCATACATTGCTGTCAGAGGCAGTGACAACAGTTCGGAACTGGCGGACGTGCCCGCAGACAGGATGGCTTTGTACAACAGGGAACTGCTCCCTGTTCTTGACAAACGGGTCAACGACACCAAATGGGTAATCCTCAGATATCCGAATCCTTCTATGGCTCAGCTGGCAGGGACCAGCACGGAGGCTTTTGCTGACTTTTTCTTCAGGGTGTGCACCATGGACTACGCGAAAATGAACAAGGCCATGGATCCGCTGAAGGAACTGATGGATGCAACTGATAAAGTCCGGATAAAAGGACCGGGTACGGATCTGGAGTTCTCCATAAAGGGGATGAACGCCGTGAAGTGCGGCGGAGAATGCAATATTCCCGACGGCGAGGTATACACGGCGCCGGTGAAGGATTCCGTCAACGGAGTAATATCATACAATACACCTTCCGAGGAACGGGGATTCACATACGAGAATATAGTATTTGAGATAAAAGACGGAAAGATAGTTAAGGCAACGTCGAACAACGACGAAAAGATAAACGCGCTGCTGGATACAGATGAGGGAGCGAGGTATTTCGGGGAATTTGCCCTGGGAGTAAATCCCTTCGTTCTCGAACCGATGAAGGACACTCTCTTTGATGAGAAAATATCTGGGAGCTTTCATCTGACGCCGGGAGCATCTTATGAAGATGCTTTCAACGGCAATAAATCCGCGGTCCACTGGGATCTTGTCATGATACAGAGACAGGAATACGGCGGCGGCGAGATATGGTTTGACGACGTGCTCATAAGAAAAGACGGACTATTCATGCTCCCGGAACTTGAGGGGTTGAATCCGGAGAATCTGAAATAAAAAGACAGGCATACATGAAAGGAACTCAAATGGGGAAAAAGCGCAGAAGAGTAAAAATACATTACGGAAGGTTCATAGTTTTCCTTCTGATACTGATAATCATAGTTGGGGGCATCATATTTGCAGTCAGTTCCTGCAATAAGGATACTTACAGGAGCGAAAGCGGGTTTGAAGACTACGCGGCTGAGTATTTCGAGAGCATAGGGGGTGCTCAGGAATACGGAAACATGCAGCAATCCATCAATTACGGGGACGTCAAATCTGTTGCCTTGCAGTTCCCTGAATTCGGTGAGGGAGTGCAGAATGATGTTGTAAAGAAAGTGCTGAGAGATGCACAGGATTCTTTCAATAAGAAACACAATGCCGCAGCCGACAAGGGAGAGGGGCAATATGCTCTCATGATCGGCTACGAAAGCTATAAAACAGATCAGGAAATCAACAGCCTGGCCATGTACACCAGTGAGAGAGAAGAAATCGATGGTGATATGCAGATAGTGGATGATAATGTCCACGCATATAATTTCATAGCGAAGAACGGAATGGAACTCAGCGCCACGCAGATATTCAGGAGCGATTACAAGAAGGGCGTTTCCAAATACGTGAAGGAATACCTGAACGATGAGTACGGCGATGAGCTTCTCGGCGGATATGAGAAATACATAAGCGCTGACGCGGATAATTTCAATGAGTTCATCCTTACCGATGACGGTGTGACATTCTTCCTGGACGATGGGACAGTGCTGCCGCCTGAAAAGGGCATAATCAAGGTCAGAATGTCCGATAAGGATCTAAAGGGAATAAAGCGAGACAAGATAAACCTGAGAGCCATGGATCCGAACAAACCGATGGTAGCGCTGACATATGACGATGGCCCGAGAATAAAGAGCAGCAACAGGATCCTGGATGTAATGGAAAAATACGGCGTGGTGGCCACGTTCTTTGAAGTCGGCCGGAGCGTTGACGGAATAAAGGGCGCTGACAAGGTGCTCAAGCGTGAACTGGAACTGGGATGCGAGATAGGGTCCCATTCATACACACATGCGGATCTTTCCAAACTTTCCAAAAAGAAAATAAGGAGAGAAGTGAGAAAGTCAACGGAGGCGATAAAGAGAGCCTGCGGGCAGGCGCCTACGGTATTCAGGCCGCCTTACGGAAATGCCAATAAGAAGATATGCAAGATCATCGACATGCCGTGCATACTGTGGTATGTGGATACATGGGACTGGAGCTCAAGAAACTCCAAGAAAATTGTAAAAGTCATAAAGAAGGAGAAGAATCTGGACGGTAAAGTCATATTGATGCACTCCATTTACGATTCATCGGCAAAAGCTACAGAGAAGATAGTACCATGGCTGATCAAAGAGGGATATCAGCTTGTCACAGTATCCGAACTCATAAAGTACAAATACAATGAGGAGCCGAAGAACGGAAAACTGTACGGTTACACATTCTTCTATTCGGGCGAATGATATGAAGACTTACGACGAAACACTGAAGAGCCTGAGGGCTAAGATACCGGATGCGCAGTACATTAAAGTGATGTACCAGCCTTACTGCGAACTGAACCCGGATTTTCTGGGATTTATCCAGCAGTACGAGATCGTATCGGAGTTTCTTCCTCATGACTGGACAGTTATTGATCTGGGCTGCAACGCTGCGGCCCAGTCTTTCTTTTTCGAGGAGCACAAGGGATACACAGGCGTTGACATACTGAAGGACCGGGAAGCCGATCCCGATGACATCA
>JAFYIC010000036.1 GCA_017538845.1 Bacillota bacterium
AAAGAGTCCGGCGAGTGGGAAAGCTACGAAGCGACCACGTTCAGGGTCGACGGGGATTACTCCGACAACAGGCATCCGGATTCGGTGGTTTTCACAAAGAATATCGAAGAGGATCTGGCCCGCAGGGATTTCACCATTAACGCCATGGCATATTCGGAAAAGGCGGGTCTGATTGATCCCTTCGGCGGTGAAGAGGACCTGCGCGAAGGAATGATCAGGTGCGTTGGAGATCCGGAGACCAGATTCAACGAAGACGCGCTGAGGATCATGAGAGGCGTACGCTTTTCCTCGGTACTTGGGTTTTCGCCGGAAGAAGAGACCTCGTCCGCTATAATCAGGCAGAAGAGGTTGCTGGACAACATCGCGGCAGAACGCGTACGCGTCGAACTGGACAAACTTCTTTGCGGGCGGGACGCGGGACGCGTACTCAGAGAATACAGGGAAGTCATAGCCCAGATAATACCGGAGATAAGGCAGACATTTGATTTCGATCAGCAGACGCCGTATCATGCGTACGATGTTTGGGAACACACGGTGCGCGCGGTGGAGAACGTAGAAGCAGAGCCGACGCTCAGGCTGGCTGCGCTTTTCCACGATATCGGAAAGCCGGAAACCTTCATCGTGAAAGACGACAGAGGGCATTTCTACCGGCACGAGAGGGTCAGCGAAGAGTATGCCCGCATCATAATGCGCAGGCTCAAATACGACAACGACACCAGAAAGACGGTCTGCAGTCTGATAGAAAAGCACGGCACGGTCTTCCGTCACAGCCAGAAGCAGGTGAGAAGGCTGCTGAGGGATCTGGGCGAGGAAAAGCTCCGCATGCTCATAAAACTCGAGAAGGCAGACGTGAAGAGCCAGGCACCGGAATATATAGATGAGCGGCTTGAACTGATAGACGATTTCAGCCGGCTGGTGGACGAAGTGATCGAGAGCGCCCAGTGTTTTGCCATGAAAGATCTGGCGATAGATGGTAAAGATATACTTCAGATGGGTATAAAACAAGGGCCGGACGTAGGCACTGTGCTGAAAGCGGTGTTTGACAAAGTTATAGAAGGGGAACTGGAGAACGACAGAGCCGCGCTCATGGCGGAAGCAGAGCGCATTGCCGGAGAGAATAAAGAGAATGAGTGACATATTTGACAGACCGTTCATAGAATCGACGGAGATAATCGAAGACATCAAAGAAGACATCAAGAAGTACGACTGGGACGCCAGATGCTTTGTGTGCTATCAGCAGGTTGAGAACCATATAATATTCACCGACTACGGCCGCATGACCGAGGACGAGACCCTGGCGGTGGAGGACATTCCGGTAGGCGAGGCCGTGATAATAGGCACGCTGGGTGAAGCACTGGAAGCATTTGAAGATCAGAGTTGGATTGAGTGATATTCGCCGTTGATTTTTTAAAAAATTTAGAAAAAAGTAAAAAATATTGCCGAATTCGTGGGGCAAAAACAACAGTTTTCGAAATTATTTGTTTATAGCACACAAAAACAGAAAAATAATTGTTGACAACATAAATACAGGCTATATAATAAACGTACGCTGCATTTTTCAGCGTGCGTTTTTATATGAAATCATTGTAATTACTTAACGGAGGAAAGGCATGAAACTGACAGGATCACAGATAGTTATGGAGGTTCTGCTTGAGCACGGCGTTGACACCGTATTCGGATATCCGGGCGGTACGGCGCTGAACAACTATGACGCGCTCTATGAGTACAGCGACAGGATAAAGCATGTACTGACTGCTCACGAACAGGGCGCGGCTCATGCTGCTGACGGATACTACAGGGCTACCGGGAAGACGGGAGTCGTATTCGCCACAAGCGGTCCGGGAGCGACCAACCTGGTCACAGGTATTGCTACGGCGTTCATGGACAGCATCCCGATGGTTGCTATCACGGCCAACGTACCGGATCCGCTCATCGGAAGAGACGCGTTCCAGGAGATATATATTACTGGCGTGACGCTTCCTATCACCAAGCACAGCTTTTTCATAAACGACATTGAGGATCTTCCGGGTGCGGTAAGAAAAGCTTTCAGGATCGCAAACAGCGGAAGAAAAGGTCCGGTCCTCATAGACATCACGAAAGACGTGACGGCTGCAGAGATGGAGTACAAGCCGGGCAAACCTTTGCCGCTTGACAAATATCCGAAAGCCAGAAAGAAGGAAATCGAAGAAGTCGCCAAGATGATCAACAAGGCCGAAAGACCCGTAGTGTATTACGGCGGCGGAGTAGTGGCGTCCAGAGCGGAGAAAGAACTCAACGCTTTTCTCGATCTGATAGACGCGCCGTCTGCATATACCCTCATGGCAGCAGGATGCGTGGGCAATGAAGACCACCGCAATCTGGGGCTCATAGGCATGCACGGCAGCATAGCAGCTAACAGGGCCATCGACCGGGCAGACCTGATAATCGCTCTCGGAACCAGATTCAGTGACAGAGTAGCGCTGAACCCCGATAAATGGGCTCACAGAGCGAAGAAGGTACAGGTAGATATCGACAGAAGCGAAGTGGACAAGAACGTCATCGTCGACAAGGCGGTCGTGACCGATATCAAGGAATTCATCAATACGATCACGCCGATGATCAAGAAAAAGGATAGAAGCGAATGGGTCGCCCAGGCTACCGAATGGAAGAAAAAGCGCGGCGACGCTCAGTGTCAGGAAGCGCAGCTTCACCCGAAAGAGATCGTCGATATCGCATGTGACAAGACAGATAACGAGACCATATACGTTACAGACGTAGGTCAGCATCAGATGTGGGCAGCCCAGTATCTGAAGCACTGCAACACACAGCACTTCATTACAAGCGGCGGGCTCGGAACCATGGGATACGGATACGGAGCGGCCATAGGAGCCCAGATCGGATGTCCGGACAAGAGAGTCGTTCACTTTACCGGCGACGGTTCGTTCCACATGAACATGAACGAGGCCTGCACCGCGGTAAGCGAGAACCTGCCGATCATAACCGTCATTTTCGACAACAAGGTCCTGGGAATGGTATATCAGTGGCAGACCGCTTTCTACGGCAGAAGATTTTCAGCCACCACCCCGGACAGAAAGACCGACTATGTGAAAGTGGCGGAAGGTTTCGGCGCCAAAGGATACGCGGCAACCACGCCGGAAGAGTTCGAGAAAGCTTTCGACGCGGCTCTGAAGAACGACGGTCCAAGCTGGATCGCGTGCTCCATCGCAGCCGAAGAGAGAGTACTTCCTATGATACCCAGCGGCGGCGGCATAGAAGACATGATAATCGGTTAGGAGGGAAGACATGGCAGAAAAGAATTACAAAAGAGAAGTAATCAGCATACTGGTGGACAACGAGTCCAACGTTCTTGCCAGAGTCGTAAGCCTCTTCGGAAGACGCGGATTCAACATCGATTCCCTTACCGTGTCGGCGACAAACGATCCGAAGCTTTCAAGGATCACCATCGTCTTCACCGGGACCGACAATGCTCTTCACCAGATCATAACCCAGACAGAGAAACTGGAAGTAGTAAGAGATATCTTCACACTGGGAAGGGATGACAGCATCTACAGAGAGCTTCTACTTATCAAGCTGAGAGCTGACAAGACCGCAAGGACGGCCATCCGTGAGATAACGGACATCTACCGGGGCAGGATCGTGGATCTTTCCAAGTCCAGCCTGATCATAGAGATGACCGGAGCGCCGGGCAAGATCGACGCTTTCATGGAAATGATGAACTGTTATGACATCGTGGAAGTATGCCGTACAGGTATCACCGGAATCGGCCGTGATCTGACGGTGGACGACGAACCCTGCAAAGCGTGAAAACAGCAGGGAATAAGGGTTCATTAAGTAATATAATTTAATGACATCTATAAAAAACAGGTGTATAATAACCGTATGTATTTTTAAGATATAATGATCGGTTGATCAATTTATAGAGAAAAGGAGAATGAAAAAATGAAGCATTTATACGACAAAGACTGTAACCTTGCGGTACTGGATGGAAAAACTATCGCAATCATCGGATTCGGAAGCCAGGGCCACGCTCACGCCAACAACCTTAAGGAAAGCGGAGTTAACGTAGTAGTAGGTCTCAGACCGGATTCAAAGAGCGCCCAGTCAGCAAAGGACGCAGGCCTGGAAGTAGTTCCGGTAGAAGAAGCAGCAGAACGCGGCGACATGGTAATGATGCTGGTTCCGGACGAACTTTCCGCAGACGTTTACAATACACAGGTAGCTCAGCACATGAAGGAAGGCGACTGCCTCGCATTCGCTCA
>JAFYIC010000037.1 GCA_017538845.1 Bacillota bacterium
CCGCCGTTTTTAGTCATCATCATTAGCGGAAATACAGATAGAAGGATAACTATGAGAGCTATGACAATAGATCTCAGGAACTTTATCCTGTAGTATTCAGCCGACTGGTAATGTATCTGTCTTTTGGCCATTTTATCCTCCGTTCCTATTCCCTTTCCTCTTCTTCAGGTTCTCTGTGTATCCTTACTTTTTCGATACGTCTGTCTTTTACCGATTCGATGGTGAAATCATATCCTCCGAAACTCAGCTCGTGCTTCTGGGGATCGTCTTCATCCGGTATCTGTCCCAGCATGTCCAGAACGAAACCGCCGATGGTCTCGCTGGTCTCGGATTCGAAATCGCTGCCGATCTCCTCGTTCAGATCATCAAGATCCATGAATCCGCTGACTACATACGTATCGTCGTCTATCTTTGTAATCTCCTCTTCGGCTTCGTCGTATTCATCGTCTATCTCACCCATTACTTCCTCAATGATGTCTTCCAGGGTGACGATCCCGGCGAAACCGCCGTACTCATCTATAAGTATCGCTATGTGCTGTCTCTTTTTCTGCAGTTCAAAGAACAGTGAGTCTATGTTCTTTGTCTCGGGCACCAGGTAAGGCTCTCTCAGGATCTTCGATATATCTACCTCCAGCCTTTTTTCTTCTATGGACGCCTTGAAAAAGTCCTTGATGTTCAGTATCCCGATGATGTTGTCGCTGTCATCCTTGTATACTGGTACTCTGGAATACTTCAGTTCCAGAAGCTCATCCATATACTCCGACGGCGGATCGTTAAGGTCAATGGCGAATACGTCCGTCCTCGGCGTCATGATCTCATAGGCCAGTTTGTCATCGAAGGCAAAGATACTGTCTATCATCTTCTTGCCTTCTTCCTTCAGCGCGCCGCTTTCCTGGCCGGACTCCAGCATGGACATGACTTCCTCTTCCGAGAACTCCTCTTCGTCAGCATCGGTGTCCTGTCTGCTGAGATGCAGGAAAAGATTTGCCGTCTTTTCGGAAAACCAGCTGAAAGGTCTTGCTACCGCCAGCATGAATTTTATGAACGGGAAATTCTTCCTCGCGATGCTCTCCGCGTTCTGATGCCCCGTCTTTTCCGGAAGGATCAGACCAAGGGAAAGTATCACGAAGGCTATTCCTATGACGACTATGATCCCGCTGAGAATAATGTCCGCCGGGCTTCCTGTCCCTGAAAGAACTTCTTTCAGCGGAGGCACTATGCCAAACACCGACAGGGCCATTGCCGCGGCGTCGAGAAATATTGACCATACCCTCGTTCCCGAATTGACTCTGCTCATGTTCTCTGTGAAGGCCAGCACTTCTGCCGCCCGTTCATCTCCGGAGTCTGCGTCGTCCTTGAATTTACTTCTGTTGATGGATTTAAAAGCGCTCCTTACCATGTTGAAATAACCGCTCACCAGCACGATGGCTATGACGATTATTATCAGAAGCGGTAAAGGAATGCCCGAATCAGGATTAGTTTCCATCTTCTGTGTTTTCTCCTTTCTTTTCTTTTCTGAGAATAAAATCCTTTTCGACAGGAGCGTCCATCTTCATATACAGTTTCTGCTGTGGATGAGGCGCAGCCTGGATGTCCTGTCCTTCTTCATCTTTCATCCCGGAAATCACCTGTTTGAAAAAGTCTCTTCCGGGACCGAATACTTCTATCTCATCACCGACACTCATCTTGTTGCGCTGCTCTATGAGCGCGATGCCGGTCTCTTTATCGTAATCCAGCACTTTGCCCACAAAGGAATACTCCCTTGTATAGGCGCTGGTCTGATAATTCTGGTCTTTGTTCGTAGGCTTGTCGAAGTAAAAGCCTGTGGTGAATTCCCTGTGGCTCACCTTTCTCAGCTCTGCCAGACACGCCGGGTCAGGTCTGTATTTTTCCGGATCTGCGGTAAAGCTGTCGATGGTTTTTCTGTATGCCGCGGTAACCGTTGCTACGTAGAACATGCTCTTCATCCTGCCTTCTATCTTGAATGAAGTCACTCCGGCTTCCGCCAGTTCCTTTATATGATCGATCATGCACAGATCCCGGGAATTCAGTATGTATGTGCCCCTGTCATCCTCCTCTACGGGATAGTACTCTCCCGGTCTTTTCTCCTCCACCAGAGAGTATTTCCACCTGCAGGGGTGTGCGCACATTCCGCGATTGGCGTCTCTTTCTATCATGAAATTGCTGAGGAGACATCTGCCGGAATATGAAATGCACATGGCTCCGTGGACGAAAGCCTCAAGCTCCATTTCTTCGGGTATGTTGTCCCTCAGTTCCCTTATTTCTTTCAACGTCAGTTCTCTGGCCATGACTATGCGCCTTACTCCCTGGTCGTACCAGAAACGTGCGGTTCTGTAATTGGTCATATTGGCCTGTGTGGAAAGATGTATCTCCGCTCCGGGTATTTTGTCCCTCAGAATGGAAATCACGCCCGGATCAGAAACGATAAAAGCGTCTATGCCCATATCCTTTATCCTGTCCAGATACTCTTCCAGAGGAGCGATATCTTCATTATGCGCGTATATGTTAAGAGCCAGGTGACACTTGCACCCTCTTTCATGGGCGAAGGCTATACCTTCTCTCATTTCGCTTTCTGACAAGTTCCCGGCTCCTGCTCTGAGACTGAAAGATTCGCCGCCGAAATACACTGCGTCGGCGCCGTATAAAACAGCCGTCTTTAATTTTTCAAGGTCCCCTGCCGGAGAAAGCAGCTCAAGTTTTTTCAAATCTGTTCCATCCTTTTCAGAACACTGACAGCCAGCCCGTCTCCTACGGGCAAAACGGAAGTGTACACTCCGTCCGCGTCAGTTATGTAATCAAGATATTCTCTCATTCTCATCATGCTGGTCCTGTCACGTCTCGTGGTCAGGTATTCGTCGGATACGGTCACGCCATCCAGAAGCACATTGTCTGAAACGATGACCGAATCCGGTTTCACCAGCTTCATTATCTGATCCCAGTATTCCCGGTAGTGGTTCTTTGCCGCATCTATGAATACGAAATCATATTTTTCTTCTTCTGCATCCGCCAGATCTTTCAGCACATCACGGGCGTCTCCTTCTATGACTGTCACCCTGTCCGCAAAGCCCAGTCTTCTGAGGTTCTTCCTCGCCTCTTCGCAGTGTATGTCTCTTGACTCTATGGTCGTTATCTCTGCTTCGTGGCAGACTTCCGCAAAGCATGCTGCCGAATATCCTATGGCTGTGCCTATCTCCAGGATCCTTTCAGGTTTTATGCTCATGACAAGAGCCATGAGCATAGTCTCCGTATCCCTGAGTATTATCGGGATCTTACGAGCCTCCGCGCTCAGCCTGATATCATCTATGGCGCAGCTCAGCGACTGATACTTACCGTCGATATACTGTGTTACTTTTTCATTGATTATATTCATCTAGTACCACTTATTCTCTTTAACGACTTTCTGGTGCTCGTCATACGTTTTGGTATAAAGGACCGTGCCGTCCTCTGTGGCGAAGAAGAACTTGTAATCGCTGTGCTCATAATTGATACAGTCTTCCACAGTATCCGCAAGCGTTGCGCAGATCGGTCCCGGGGGAAGTCCCATTTCCGTATATGTGTTGTACGGGTCTTTTGTCGTGGTCTCGTCTATGGACACGTCTATGTGCTTCTTGCCTAATGCGTAGAGCACCGTGCTGTCGCACTGGAGTTTCATATTGTCCCTGAGCCTGTTCATGAACACGCCTGCGATCTTCGGTATGTCTTCGTCGAAATTGGCTTCGCTTTCAACCAGTGATGAGAACGTCAGCAGCTCGTGTGTGGTGAAGTTGCTCTTTTTCATGTCGTCCTTTATCTCCGACAGTTTCTGATCCGTCATATCAAGGAACTGTTCCGTAAGCCCCTCAATAGTTACGTCTTCACCGGGCACGAAATATGTCTCCGGATACAGATAACCTTCAAGCGGATATTTGATATCCTCAGCCAGTATCTCGTCGGTCAGGAACCAGTACTTATCTATCAGTTCTTTCAGATACTCCTTGTCTCCCCACTTATTGATGACTTCGTTCTTCGATACGCCGGATACAGCTGAGACATCGTCTGCTACCTGCGGTATCGTGCTGCCCTCTATTATGGTGATTTTCGTATGTACCACATACTTGCCCGTTCCCTTGCTGATGATGTCGAACATTGTTGGCAGGTTCATGTTCTTGTCCAGACTGTATGTGTTGGCTTTTATAACGTCTGGTGAATGGAGCTTCACATACACTTTGGCGCAGAGATCACTGTTGATAAGACCTGCCTCGTCAAGTGTCTTCACCACATCGCCTGCGGTGCTCCC
>JAFYIC010000038.1 GCA_017538845.1 Bacillota bacterium
CGCGTCGTCCACGTTGAATATATCCTGGTCTATATCGAATCCGTTTTCCCTCAGTTTTGTGAGTATATGAGTGATATCGGGCACGTCAAGTCCCATTCCGCTGAGTCTCCCGCTTTCAGAGAACACTTCAGCAGGGGTTCCTTCCATGACTATGCCGCCCTTTTCCAGGACCAGTATCTTATCGGACAATGCCGCAATGTCGTTCATGTTATGGGAAACGAGAATGGTGATGTTCTTCGACTTTTCGTGGACATCTTTTATCATTTCCAGAATGTCTCTGTGCGCCTTCGGGTCAAGTCCTGCCGTAGGCTCGTCAAGTATGAGGACCTCCGGCTTCATGGCAAGAACGCCTGCGATGGCAACTCTTCTCTTCTGCCCTCCCGAAAGCTCAAAAGGCGATCTCTCACCGAACTCATCCGGATCAAGGCCTACAAGTCTGATTGCTTCCCTGGCTCTTTCCTCTATCTCTTCCTCCTCAAGGCCCAGATTCTTAGGCCCGAATGATACGTCTTTCAGTACGGTCTCTTCGAACAGCTGATATTCGGGATACTGGAAAACAAGCCCGACCTTCTTACGTATGTCTCTGAGAACGGCGTTGTCAGCGGTGATATCTGTCCCGCCCACTACAATAGTGCCGCTCTTCGGTTTCAGAAGACCGTTCAGGTGCTGCAGGAGCGTGGACTTTCCCGAACCTGTGTGTCCGATGATACCGACGAACTGGCCGTCTTCCACATCGAAACTCACGTCTTTCAGCGCGACAGTTTCATAAGGAAGTCCCTCGCTGTATATGTGTGTGATGTCTCTTACCTGTATCGACATATGCTGTCCACCAGTTCCTCAGTTCCTATAACGTCCTTTGGTATATTTATCCCCGCTTTTCTCAGCCCGCTTGCCAGTTCGATGGAGACCGGCATGGCAAGGTCCAGTTCTTCCAGTTTTTCCTGTTCGTCAAATATCTCCCGCGGGGGCTTATCTATTGCTATCTTTCCTTCATCCATAACTATCATGCGGTCAGCCTGTACGGCTTCTTCCATGAAATGAGTGATAAGAAGCACTGTTATCCCTTCTTCGTGGAGGCTGTGGATGATCTCCATCACGTCTCTCCTGCCCTTCGGGTCAAGCAGCGCAGTCGGTTCGTCGAAAACAATGCACTCAGGCTTCATGGCTACAACGCCTGCTATTGCGATACGCTGTTTCTGACCGCCTGAAAGAAGATGGGGAGCCTTTGCCCTGTGCTCATACATCCCGACCGCCTTAAGGGCATCGTCTACCCTCTGGCGTATCTCATCTGTAGGCACGCCCATGTTCTCCGGTCCGAAAGCCACGTCGTCCTCAACGATTGATGAAACTATCTGATTATCCGGGTTCTGGAAGACCATACCCACCGTATGGCGGATTTCCCAGATGTTCTCGTCTTCTCTGGTGTCCAGGCCTTTAACGGTGATGCTTCCCATAGTCGGCACCAGAAGACCGTTGATATTCTTGGCCAGTGTGGATTTACCGGAGCCGTTCTTTCCCGTGATGGATATGAAGCTTCCCTTTTCCACGTCAAGGCTGACGCTTTCCAGCGCCCTTATCCTGGTCTGTTCTTCCTCTTTTACATATTCATATGTGACATCCTTGATCCTGATCAGCGGATCCTTTTGGTTTTCCATACAAATATCTCCCGTTCAGGTGCTTTACATTCGTATTGTAAACCTTATTTGTAACCTCTGTATCACTGTATTTATCAACGTTTGCAGGCTTTTGTAATACGTTCATTCTGCACCAATCAATGATTGTATCATAACAGTATCAATAAATCAAAATATTTGAAGCCCGATTGTGGTAAAATATATGTCAGAGAATCAAAGGAGAAACTGATGCAGTACAGAGTTAACGACCTGTCTGTTCTGGGCTTCGGATGCATGCGCTTTCCGCGTAAAGGCGCTGCCACGGATATGAAGCAGACCGAACAGCAGATAATGCATGCAATAGAAAACGGTGTGAACTATTTCGACACAGCCTACGTTTATCCCGGCAGTGAAGCTGCCCTGGGAAAGATCCTTGAGGAAAACGGCGTCCGCGATAAAGTGAACATCGCCACCAAACTTCCCCACTACCTGTTGAAAGAAGCCGGTGACGCTCAGAAATACTTTGAGAAGGAACTGGAAAGGCTCCGCACCGACCATGTGGATTACTATCTCATGCACATGCTCCCTGACGTCAACGTGTGGAAGGATCTGTGTGAAAACAAGCACATTGATGAATGGATAGACGAGAAAAAGAAAAACGGCGAGATCGGTAAAATCGGTTTTTCCTATCACGGTGGCAAAGAATCTTTCAAGGCGCTTCTGGACGTCTATCCCTGGGAATTCTGCCAGATCCAGTACAACTATCTTGATGAGAACAGCCAGGCGGGCCGGGAAGGTCTTAACTACGCCGCTGCAAAAGGCATACCGGTTATAATCATGGAGCCCCTCAGAGGCGGCCGTCTCGCTACGAAACTCCCTAAGAAAGCCGGCAACATGATTGCAAAACATGATTCAAGGAGATCCCCCGCCGAGTGGGCACTGAAATGGCTGTGGGATCAGCCTGAGGTCTCTGTGATCCTTTCGGGAATGAACTCAATGGAGATGCTCGATGAGAACATACGCATAGCAAACGAAACCGAAGCCTTCAGCATGACAGATGAGGAGCACGAATTCATAAACAAGGTACGTGACGCTATAAACGAAAAAGTCAAGGTAGGATGCACCGGCTGCGCCTACTGCATGCCCTGCCCGGCGGGAGTGGATATACCCGGCGTATTCAGATGCTATGAGACCAGTTACATAGACGGTTTCGTCACCGGCATGAAAGAATACATCATGTGCACTACCCTCCGCAGCAACAAGAGCATGGCGTCACTGTGCGTCGGATGCGGCAGGTGCGTCAGCCACTGTCCTCAGGGAATACAGATCCCCGATCAGCTGAAGAACGTAAAGAAACGGCTTGAAGGTAATATATACAAGATCGGCGCAGCGATACTGAAGAAACGCTTCCCTTACTAAAAGACAGGAAATGATTTACAACATATAAGTACAAGGAACCTCGCATTCTATGCGGGGTTTTATTTATACAAAATACAGGTAATACCTTGCCGCCTGCGGTCCTCGGCTTTGCCTGCGGAGGCAGACGGCAAGGCATCACCTGTATTATTAATAAAAAACCGGGCCTCGTAAGTGAGGTCCGGTCTTTAAATCGATGTGTTAATACTACTCGTGCACTTCCTCTTTCCAGAGTCTGTCTGCAGTAACTGCCCACTTCTCAGCTGTAGGTCTGCATCTCTCGCAGTAGTCGTCTACGTCCTCAGGTGACTGCAGGTCTGTTGAGTGTGCTCCGCATGCGTGTACCATTTCAGCAAGCTTGCCGGCATTGTCCAGTACAGGACAAGGTCTCAGCATGTTGTCGTTGAACGGCTGGTTGTCATGATACTGCATGAACATTGGTGACATATATGCCTCAAGCAGAGTCTTTTCTCTGATGTTTGAATCGGAGTAGTGAACGAATGCGCAAGGCTCGATGTCGCCGTTTGCATTGATGTGCAGGTAGTTTCTTCCGCCTGCGATACATCCGTGTACGAATTCGCCGTCATTCCAGAAGTCCATAGTGAAGAGCGGCTTCGACTTTCTGAACTTTCTGATCTGGTGATACATGTATTCACGCTGCTCAGCTGTAGCGATAAGATCTGTTACAGCGTCGTTTCCGATCGGCATGTATGTGAAGAACCATGCGAACTTAGCACCTTTGGCGATCATGTCGTCAATGTACTCTTCGCTTCCGATTACCTCAGCATTCTTGCTTGTGTAGCAGCATGAGATTCCGAAGGCCAGCTTCCTCTCTTTGAGGATCTCCATAGCTCTTACGACCTTCTTATATGTTCCTTCGCCTCTTCTGAAGTCTGTTGCTTCTTCAAAGCCTTCAATACTGATGGCCGGCATGAAGTTCTTGACTCTCAGCATTTCATCAGCGAATTTCTCATCGATAAGTGTTGCGTTTGTGAAAGCAAGGAACATGCAGTCTGAGTGTTTCTCGCAAAGCTTGATAACGTCATCTTTTCTTACGAGCGGCTCTCCGCCTGAATAGATGTACATGAACGTTCCCAGCTCTTTACCCTGTGTAATGATGCTGTCAAGTTCGTCAAATGTCATGTTGAGCTTGTTGCCGTATTCAGCTGCCCAGCATCCTGTACACTTGAGGTTACA
>JAFYIC010000005.1 GCA_017538845.1 Bacillota bacterium
GCCGCTGTCTTGGCGAGTTCAAGTCCGATGAGGGCAACGATAGGTCCCATGGCCGCCGCCGGAAGTATGGCGTCGATCCACGCTGTGCCAGCGAATTTGATTATTATCGCAACGGCGCAGAAGATGAGACCGGTTATCACGAAGCCGCCCAGCGCGTACCGGTAACCCATAGATCCGATTACAAGAAGCGCCGGCGCAATGAATGCGAAACTGGAACCCAGATAAGCCGGTGATTTTCCTTTAGTGATAAAAATGAATATTAATGTCCCGATACCGTTCATGAGAAGAACGATAGAAGGGTTGATCCCCAGTAACAGGGGCACCAGGACTGACGCGCTGAACATGGCGAAAGTGTGCTGGATACTAAGGGGTATCCATTTGCCGATAGAAACACGTTCCTGGATCTGAATGATTTTCTTTTCTTTACTCACAGAACTTACTCCTAACACGTTATTTCAGAAAAGTGGCTTTGCCCTTTTGACAAAGCCGGAAAAAGATGATATTCCGATAAAAATACTATACTAATATGACTGTTCAGTCAAGATTTTAGGGACGAAATGTAGTATATAAAGGAAGCTTTTTTGCAGGAAAAGCACAAATTAGCAGATTTGTGATATAATTGGTCTGCACGAAAAAAGGAGAAGAAATGGCATTTACGAAAAAGCAGATAAAAGAGATACTGGACAGGCTTGAAAAGGAGTATCCCGACGCGGGATGCGCCCTTAAACATATGAATGTTTTTGAACTTCTCATATGTGTCGTTCTGTCTGCGCAGACCACCGATGTGAGCGTCAACAAGGTGAGCCCGCAGCTTTTCGCCAGGTACCCGGACGCGAAAGCTTTAGCTCAGGCCGATCAGGAGGATGTGCAGGAGATCATCAGACAGATCGGCATGTACAAGACCAAGTCGAAGAATATAATCAATCTGAGCAAAGAGCTCTGCGATAAATACGACGGGCAGGTGCCTGATGACTACGACAAGCTGGTGGAACTGCCGGGGGTAGGCCGGAAGACTGCAAACGTTGTGCTGGCAGTGGGATTCGACAGGCAGAGGATAGCGGTGGATACCCATGTGTTCCGGGTGACCAACAGGATAGGTCTGGTAAAAGAAAAAGATGTGCTGAAGACAGAACTGGCTCTCATGGAGGCTCTTCCCGAGCCGAGATGGGCAAGAGCTCATCACAGTTTTATTTTCCACGGCAGGAGATGCTGCAGCGCAAGGAAACCGGAATGCGAGAGATGCTGCATCGCGGATATGTGCAGAAAAGAGGGAGTAAAGACAAATGGCTAAAGTCGGCGAAAAGGAATTATATGATATCTTTACAGAGATGGGAATAGACTGGGAGACCCATGAGCACCCTGCTGTTTTCCACGTGTCCGAAGGGGACGAGCTGGGAGTGGTTTTCCCGGGCCTCAATCTGAAGAATCTCTATATACGGGAAAAGAAAAAAGACGACAGGTATCTGGTCGTAATGGACGAACATAAAAGGCTTGATTTCAAGGGTCTGAGAGATATAACAGGATGGAAGAAGCCCACTTTCGGCGATGAGACCGAGCTTGAAGAATATATGGGAGTATATCCCGGCGGCGTCACGGCTTTCGGTGTGATAAACGACGTGAACAACGTGATCACCGTGGTGCTGGGGGAAGATATCGTTCAGGCGGACGATGACACGATGATCAATCTCCATCCGTTCAGGAACACGGCCACCACATCCATAAAGAAAAAAGATTTTATGAGATATCTGGAAAGAACGGGAAACAGGATAGTGGAAGAGAAGTAAGATGAAGGTCACATTTCTTGGCACAACTACGCTCCTGTTCGACGACGGGACGGATCAGGTTCTGTTCGACGCCCATATCACCAGGCCGTCGCTTTTTAAATATGCCTTCGGGAAGTTCAGTACCGATAAGCATATGGCGGATCATATTATCGAAGGTTTCGGTATCGACAGGCTGAAAGCCATCTTTATTTCCCATTCCCATCATGATCATGTGATGGACGCGCCATATATCGCGAACAGATGCGGGGCTGAGATATACGGCTCAACATCCGCCCTTAACGTGGCAAGAGGCGGAGGCGTGCCGGAAGAGATGCTTCATTCATACGACGAGCGGATGGAATATGAAGTCGGGAATTACAGCATATCTGTAATTCCCTCAAAGCATTCGGCTCCAGGAAGGTTCAACAACGATCTGGGGGAGACTATAGACGTACCTCTGATACAGCCGTCCGGGAGGAAGGAATACAAAGAAGGAGGCTCATTCGATTTTCTTGTGGAAAACGCAGGCCGCGCATATCTCATAAGACCCAGCTTTAATTACATAGAAGGACAGCTTGACGGCATAAAAGCAGACGTGCTTTTCCTCGGAACGACAGGACTTTCCAAAGCGCCCGCGGAAATGAGGGAGCGCTTTTTCCAAGAGACCATCGGCAAGGTAAGTCCTCAGACGGTGATACCCGTTCACTGGGATAACTTTTTCAGGTCGCTGGACACACCGGTGAAGGGAATGCCGTTCTTCATAGAGAACACGGAGCGTTCACTTGATATCCTGAAATCAGAGTGCGAAAAGCGGGGCGCTCGATGTATCATCCAGCAGCCCCTCACGACCATATAGATATAAAAAACCTCTTTCACCATTAAGGTAAAATAGGTTTTACTTATCATACATAAGACACAGATCGCGATCCGTATGCCGGGATCATCTTCCGCAGCAGTACTTGTATTTCTTGCCGCTTCCACAGGGACATGGATCGTTTCTGCCGATTTTCTTTTCTTTGATGACCTGGTTGCGCCTCTGATAGAGTTTGCCTATCTCCTTTTTCTTTTCCTCGGTCAGGATATCGTCCCACTCAGGGAGCGTGAAGAGATGGTCCGCCTTCGCGATGAGCATATTCAGGAAAAGCCTCTCTATGTCGATATCAAGTTCGATGGGCGTGTCTTCTTCTATCTCTTTGAGTTTCAGTTCCTCTCTCAGGCTGTTGTTCACGCCGTCAAGAAAGCCCATGAATATGGTCGGATCCGCGTCGTATTTCTCGTAAAGCTCTTTGAACGTACCGGTAACTTTCTTATCCGGTTCCTTCAGGATAGAACTGTATATGCGGATCTCCGTATCAGAGTATTCTTTCCAGAATTCGTCAAATGTTTCGTCTGTCTGGCTCTTTACAAGGCCTTCCCATTCGTCTATGAGTCTCATCTTTTCTTTGCTTCTCCTTCTATTTCTGTGCGGCGATGACTTTGGCTATCTCCAGCACGTCGCCCATAACTGCGCTTCCTGTGGGCAGCGGGCCTTCGCCCTTGCCATAGAACATCAGGTCATCCACAGCGTTTCCCTTAACGAATACGGCATTGAATTCGTTGCTTACGCCTGCCAGCGGATGTGAAACCGGAAGTTCCTGAGGACCTACGCTGTATTCGATCTTGTCGCCGACCTTTCTGGCGGTAGCTATGAGTTTCACCTTGCAGCCGTTTGCCTTGGCTACGTCAAGCTGCTTCTTGGTGATCTTTGTGATTCCTTCTGTCGGGATGTCGGTCGGAGCCACGTATTTGTTGAATGCCAGGGCCATGAGGATCGAAAGCTTATTGGCAACGTCGATGCCTTCCACGTCGGCTGTCGGATCGGCCTCTGCGAATCCTTTTTCCTGGGCTATCTTTAGGACTTCATCGTAGTCCAGACCATAGTCTGTCATCTGTGTAAGTATATAGTTGGTGGTTCCGTTGAGGATACCGAGTACCTCTTCGTATTCGTTGGCCTGAAGAACAGTTGTCAGCGCGTTCAGGATAGGGATACCGCCGCCTACGGCTGCTTCGAATCTGAACATAACATTGTTCCTCTTTGCGGCTTCGTTGAGCGCGGTCCAGCTTGCGGCAACAGCAGCCTTGTTGGCTGTAACTACTGATTTGCCGTGGTTCATTGCGTTGAGCATAAAAGTGCTTGCCGGCTCTATACCGCCGAGAAGTTCTATTACTATATCTATCTCGGGGTCATTGAATATTTCATCAGGGTCTGCTGTGAACTGCTCACGTGTGACATCGATATCTCTTTCCTTGTCGAAATTCTTTTCTCTTTCGAGGATCTTGACGATCCTGATATCAGCGCCTGCCACAGCCACGATCTTTTCTCTGTTCATTTCCAGAGTTTTGTATGAGCCCGTTCCTATATTTCCCAGACCCAGCAGTCCAACGTTAATCTGTTTCATTACTAATGCCTCCGTTTCTATGTAAAGGTTTTATTATCAAAATGAGTTGTTATTGAAAAAGTCGTTATATGTGTTGTAAGTATTGTTGTACATATTCGCTGTGTTGATCGCGGAAACGATACCTGTGGCGATCGAGAACACGATTATGTACACAAGGTACGCGCAGATGAATCCGTAAAAGAGCTTGTTGTTCTCAAGTCCTGTGGACACCTCGAATGCCTTGAACATGAGTATCAGATAGCTCAGCGCGCCTATTGACAGCAGGATCATGGCTACGATTATGCCGCCTGCGCCTGCAAGCATGAGGAGCAGGGCTACCATCGCCAGCATCCTGAACAGTATCTGGGATGTAGCGCATACGGCGATCCACTGCTTCAGTGTGAATTTGCCTCCGAAAGCTTTACCGATGCCGAGGATAATGAATATTTCCAGAACGTCGGATATGAGCATAAGGATCAGCGCTGTCAGGAATATTGTCCCGGATGAATAACCTACCGTCAGGCCCAGGCCTGCGATGTTGAAACTTCCGCCCATATAGGACACGAAGGAATTCGCGGCAAGTGTTATGAGCAGAGCTATGATCACATCCGATACTATGAATATCAGGAGACCGCTCAGCCAGTTGACCGGATTGTTGGCAAAGTTTATTCCCTTGAAAGGACTGGCTATGCCAAGTCTGATCATTTCCCTGAGCCCTGAAAGAGATGTTTCCTGCACGGGCGCGGCTGCAGTTCCGGCAGTTCCCGCCGTTGCGCCGGCAGTTTCCGCTGCGGCTTCCGGCTGCGGTGTTTCAGCCTGGGTGGCTGTGCTTTCTGCTGTAGTTGTCGCTGTAGCTGTTGCAGTGGCAGCAGCTGCTGCTGCCGTATCTTCTGTATCTGATGTGCTCTCTTCTGTAGCGGTAGTCTCTGCAGGAGCCTCAGTTTCTGTGGTCTCCGGCGCAGTTACCTCAGGTTCTTTTACTTCAACTGTTTCTTCCGCAACGAGAGTTTCCAGCCGTGTACCGCACTGTTTGCAGAATTTGGCGTCGTCACTATTTTTGCATCCGCAATTCGTACAAAACATATCTTCCCTCCATTACCGGGATCCCCGGCCGCATAAAAATGCATTCTAATATGTTGATTCAAATGTTCCGATTGCACCAATTATATACCAAGGAGGGCGCTGTTTCAATTGAAATTTAGGAATAGAGGGGCAGAGACGGAGTTATCTCTAATATTTTCTTTTTTTCGGTTTTTGCCCCCTTCGGACCGAAAGATATTGTAAAATATATACGGAGGGATATACATGGCACTGCACATAGTTCTGGTAGAACCGGAGATACCACCGAACACGGGGAATATAGCGAGAAGCTGCGCCATTACAGGCTGCGAGCTTCATCTTGTGAAGCCGTTAGGTTTTTCCATAGACGATAAGAGCCTTAAAAGGGCAGGGCTCGATTACTGGCCATATGTTACTGTGCATGTGCACGAAGACCTGGATTCTTTCATGAAGGAAAACGAAGGTCGGCGCATGTTCTTCGCCACTACAAAGGGAAGCCGGAATTACACGGACGTTGATTACGAGGACGGTGACATGATACTCTTCGGGCGGGAGACCAAAGGCCTGCCTGCCGGACTTATCAGAGCCAACAGTGAAAAGACCATAAGGATACCCATGAGCAGCGATACCAGACTTAGGTCGCTGAATCTTTCGAATTCCGCTGCCATAGTTATGTACGAAGCCCTGAGACAGCTGGGATTCCCGGGGCTGAAATGATAGAAAACGTCAACGCTGAAAAGCAGGAAATTGCAGATGAAAAACACGTTTGAACTGAAAATTGAACAGACGCAGAAACTGCAGATGACACCGAGACTCCTGCAGGCGATCAAGATACTCCAGTTCAACTCACGGGAACTGATTGAGCATATCCAGGAAGAGCTGCTGAGCAATCCCGTTTTGGAGATAAAAGATCGCTTCGCTGAAGGATCCCGCGCTGTTTCAGTGGGAAAAGAAGATGGTATTGACTGGATGGAGTACGCCAGCAGGAAGAAAAACGACGATATAAGCTATCAGCGGTGGGAAACTGTACGGGCCAACGCTGAAAACAACTATGAGAATTACACTTCCGGATACACGTCCCTTGCCGAATACCTGATGTTCCAGCTTCAGTTCGCGCCCCTTTCGGAACCGGAAAAAAAGACAGGCAGATTCATCATAGAGACCCTTGACAGCGACGGATATACAACAGAGACCACAGAGGAGATGGCAAAAGCCGCGTCGGTAAGCACAGATGATATAGAGAAGATCCTGGACAGGATACAGCGGCTGGATCCGCCCGGTGTGGGATCCCGCGATCTGAGAGAATGCCTTACCGTGCAGCTTGATGAGCGCGGCTTTCTCGATGATGATTTTTCAATGATAATGGATGGCTATTTCAAGGAGATAGCGGGGAACAGACTGAACCATATATCCAGAGAGACCGGCATCGGGACCGGGAGGCTCCAGGAGATGAGGGACATTCTAAAGACTCTCGATCCGAAACCGGGCCGTCAGTTCGAAACAGGGGAAGCAGTCCAGTACATAATTCCGGACATATCAGTGAAAAAGGCGGATGACGGTATGTGGCGCTGCATCATGAACGAAGAAAACACCCCCGAACTGAAGCTCAGCTCCTACTATACTGACCTGATAAAAGAGTACGACAGCGACAGCGAGCTGCAGGACTATCTCTCAAACAAGATAAACAGCGCCCAGTGGCTGATCAAGAACATAGAACAGAGAAAACAGACTATCTCTAACGTTGCGGGGGCTATAGTCAGCCGGCAGCAGGATTTCTTTGAAGCAGGCGAGACTGCCCTGAAGCCCATGACACTGGAGCAGATCGCAGAGGACGCCGGCATCCACCGTTCGACAGTGAGCCGTACAATCAGAGGGAAATACCTGGAATGTGACAGGGGCACTTTCCCGCTGAAATACTTTTTCTCGGCAGCGCTGAATATGGTGGACGGGGACGAACAGGCCTCAGCCACGGGAGTGAAGTCGAAAATCAGGAGGCTTATCGAAAACGAAGACGCGAAAAAACCGTTGAGCGACCAGAAAATCGCGGACCTGCTGACAACAGGCGGCATCAGCGTTTCGCGGCGTACGGTGGCAAAATACCGGGATCAGATGGGCATACCCTCATCCTCGGTAAGGAAAAGATACTGACACAGCATTTCAACATGCTGTGTTTTTTTCAAAAAACATGCATGAAAAGCCCCAAGATACAGTTTTTTTATGATAAGATATGAGGGGTCGGGATAATAAGGAAAAGACCCGGCTGTGACCGGGGAAAAATATAATCAAGAAAGGATCCTGATATGAAAAAGACGGTAGAACACATCGATGTAAAGGGAATGAAAGTGCTGGTAAGATGCGATCTGAACGTGCCCATCAAAGACGGAAAGATTACTGACGAGACCAGGATAACGGCGTCGCTGCCGACTATACAGTATCTTATCGATCACGATGCGAAAATCATCATAATGTCTCATCTGGGACGGCCCGAAGGCAAGGCGGACATGGCGTATACGCTGAAGCCGGTAGCCGACCGCCTCTCAGAGCTGCTGGGCAAAGAAGTCGTATTCATCAGCAGCCCGACGGTGGTGGATGACCGGGTAAGAGAAGCCGCAGACAAACTTGAACCGGGACAGGTCATGCTCCTGGAGAACGTAAGATTCAGACCGGAGGAAACCAAGAACACCTTTGACTTTTCTTCGGAGCTGGCTTCACTGGGGCAAATATTCGTCAACGATGCCTTCGGTACGGCCCACAGGGCACACTGCTCAACGGCGGGAGTGGCAGGCTATCTTCCGACAGTATCGGGATTCCTTATCGATAAAGAGATCAGATATCTCGGCGAGGCGCTGGAAAGACCTCTCAGACCGTTTGTCGCCATCATGGGCGGCGCCAAGGTCGGAGACAAGATAAAGGTCATAGAGAATCTGCTGAACAAGGTGGATACGCTGATCATCGGAGGAGGCATGTCATATACCTTCTTCAAGGCCCTGGGATATGAGATAGGCCAGTCCATACTGGACGCGGATCACGTGGAACTTGCAGGCAGTCTGATAGAGAAAGCCAGGGAAAAAGGAGTACAGCTCCTGCTTCCGGAAGACGTAGTATGCGCCAAAGAATTCGACAACGATTCGGAAAAGGCGGTATTCGCCAAAGACAGTATCCCCGAAGACATGATGGGAATGGACATAGGACCTGCGTCAGTCAAACTTTTCTCGGAGGCGATAGCCGCCGCGAAGACAGTTGTCTGGAACGGACCTATGGGGGTATTCGAAATGCCGAACTTTGCGGAAGGAACAAAGAAAGTGGCAGAAGCCCTTGCTGAATGCGAAGGAACTACCATCATAGGCGGAGGAGACTCTGCTGCGGCGGTTACCCAGTTCGGACTCGCGGACAAAATGAGCCACATCTCCACCGGCGGCGGAGCATCGCTGGAGTTCCTGGAAGGCAAGGTGCTCCCGGGCGTAGCTGCCATCAACAATCTGGAGCACACGGATGAGAACGTAGAATTATACAAGCATATATATGACAGTCGGAACAAGAACTGACGGTCAGCAGTCATCGGAGATCAGAGCATAAACAGGAGGAAGAAAATGAGAAAACCTTTTATCGCCGGCAACTGGAAGATGTTCAAGAACAAGGGGGACGCGAAAAGATTTGCTGAGGAATTCAGCAAGCTGTATCAGAACAAAGCAGTAGATACCGCCATATGCGCGCCTTTCGTTCATCTGGAGTACCTGAAGGAAGCCTTCAAAGGAACCGGCATCAAAGTAGGAGCCCAGAACGTGCATCATATGCCGGAAGGAGCATATACGGGAGAGATATCTGTCGGCATGCTCAAGTCCTGCAATGTGGATTACTGCATCATAGGCCACTCTGAAAGAAGACAGTATTTCGGCGAGACCAACGAGGACGTGAGACAGAAGATCAGACAGCTGGTGGACAACGGGATCAAACCGATAATGTGTGTCGGCGAGAATCTTGAAGAAAGAGAAAAGGACATGCAGTTCCAGGTAGTCGGCAGGCAGATGTCCGAAAGCCTTGTGGGATTCACCATTTCAGACCTTAAGGATCTGACGATCGCATACGAACCCATCTGGGCCATAGGCACGGGAAAAACGGCTACTGCAGAGCAGGCCAACGAGATGTGCGCTCTCATCAGAGGCATCCTTGACGGAATGCTGGGAGAATACATCGCTGAGAACACCCGCATACAGTACGGCGGAAGCGTAAAGCCGGGCAACATCAAAGAACTGATGGCCCAGCCGGAGATAGACGGAGCCCTGGTAGGGGGAGCAAGCCTCATACCGGAAGATTTCAACAATATAATCGAATTTGATAAGTAACAAGGAGGAACAAAATGCCATTTATTGAAGATGTAGTTGCACGTGAAGTGCTTGATTCAAGAGGAAACCCCACAGTCGAGGTGGAGATCTATCTGGAAAGCGGAGCAGTAGGAAGCGCTATCGTGCCTTCCGGAGCATCCACAGGCGTTCATGAGGCAGTTGAACTCAGAGACGGTGACAAATCCAGATATCTTGGCAAAGGTACTCTCAAGGCAGTAGCCAACGTCAATGATGTGATCGCGGAAGAGATCATCGGATACAATGCTCTCGATCAGGTAGGCCTGGATCAGATCCTCATCGACCTGGACGGAACAGAGAACAAAGGAAAGCTCGGCGCCAACGCTATCCTGGGAGTTTCCATGGCAGCGGCAGACGCAGCAGCCAACTTCCTCGGACTGCCGCTTTTCCAGTATCTCGGAGGAGTAAACGGCAAAGTTCTTCCTACGCCGATGATGAATATACTGAACGGCGGTTCTCACGCCGACAATACGGTGGACCTGCAGGAATTCATGATCATGCCGGTAGGAGCGGACAGCTTCAGAGAAGGTCTGAGAATGGGCGCTGAAGTATTCCACAGCCTTAAGGCGGTGCTCAAAGGCAAGGGCATGAATACGGCAGTGGGCGACGAAGGCGGTTTCGCCCCTGACCTGGCAACCAATGAAGAGGCTATAATGGTCATAATCGAAGCCATCGAAAAGGCAGGGTACAAGCCGGGCGACGACGTAAGGATCGCAATGGATGCCGCTGCGAGCGAGTTCTACAACACCGAGAAGAAAGTCTATGAGATGACAGGCGAAGGCAAGACCAGGACAGCCGAAGAGATGGTCGATTACTACGAGGATCTCTGCAACAAGTATCCGATCATATCCCTTGAAGACGGATTGGCAGAGGACGACTGGGACGGCTGGAAGCTCCTGACGGACAGACTGGGCAAGAGGATCCAGCTGGTTGGGGACGACCTGTTCGTTACCAACACAAAGAGACTTGCAGACGGGATCGAGAAGGGCGTTGCCAATTCGATACTCATCAAAGTCAACCAGATCGGAACACTGACAGAGACCTTTGACGCCATAGAGATGGCGAAGAAGGCGGGATACACCGCAGTAGTTTCACACAGAAGCGGCGAGACGGAAGATACGACCATCGCCGATATCGTAGTGGGCGTCAACGCCGGACAGATCAAGACAGGCTCACTTTCCAGGACAGACAGGATCGCTAAATACAACCAGCTCCTGAGGATAGAAGAGATGCTTGACACATCGGCTCAGTACGCCGGCATGGACGCATTCTACAACCTGAAATAGGCAGGACCGCACAGTGAATAGAAACAGTGCGCGGGGAGTTTTTCCCCGCGCATTTTTTCGTATTACGGTAAAAGGCAGGTTTTTGCTGAAAAACAGGGGATTTTGACATATAAAATCCTTGCGTTCAATGTAGCCCTGTGATAGAATACAATGGTTAAATTGCAAGGAGGTTAACTGATGATAACAGCATTGAAAGTAGTTATGCTAATAATCAGTGTGATACTCATAGCCAGTATACTGCTTCAGTCCAGCAACAGCGCGGGACTTTCGGGCTCCATCGGAGGCGGCGCAGAGCAGCTTTTCGGTAAGAAAAAGAGCAGAGGTTATGAGGCATTACTTAACAGGGTATCTACGATAGCGGCAATATTGTTTATAGTGCTCTCACTTGTCATCGTCACACTTGAATGATGACGGGCTTGAGGTGCTGGAAATATTTATACTTATTTTTATTTTAATAATATTCACTTTCGTACTTAAAAAGATGCTTTCAGCGTCTTTTTTGTGCGGTAACGTGAAGGGAGGTAATCATTTATGAGCAGCAGTACTATTGATGTTCTCAAGA
>JAFYIC010000039.1 GCA_017538845.1 Bacillota bacterium
AGAGAGTACTACACCAACTCCTTCCATATCCCGGTTTACTACGATATCAACGCATTCGAGAAGATCAGACTGGAAGCTCCGTATCACAACCTGACCAACGCGGGCCACATCACATACGTTGAACTGGACGGGGATCCGCTCAAGAACCTTGACGCCTTTGAGAAAGTTATCAGATGCATGAAGGAGAGCGGCATCGGATACGGCTCCATCAACCATCCGGTAGACAGAGACCCGGTATGCGGTTTCACAGGCATCATAGATAACGAGTGCCCGTGCTGCGGCAGACACGAAGACGAAAGCGACGAAGGATTCGAGAGGATCAGGAGGATCACCGGATACCTGGTAGGCACAGTCGACCGCTTCAACAACGCCAAACAGGCGGAAGTGAAAGACAGAGTAAAGCATTCACTCGGAAACGAGGAGATGGAGACTCTGGGCGACATGGCAAGCATACCTGAGACTGAGACAACAGAAAGCGCAGGCGCGGAGGCAAGCAACTGATGTCTGAAGACAAATACACAGAAAAAGTAACCGAGGCCGGATGTGAGGGAGGATGTGATTCTCCGAAGACCATCCGGCTTGCCGGTGTAGTAAGGGAATCTATAGTCGACGGACCGGGTATAAGGTTCGTGGTATTCTGTCAGGGATGCGTCCATGACTGTCCCGGATGCCAGAATCCGGACACCCATGACTTCAACGGAGGATACGACTGCGACATACAGAAGATTTTGGATGCGGTCGATGAGAACAAGCTCCTGGACGGGGTCACCTTCAGCGGAGGAGAGCCTTTCTGCCAGGCAGGCAGATTCATACCGCTGGCGGAGGAGATAAAGAAGCGGGAAGGTCTGGACATACTCATATTCACAGGATACACGTACGAGGAACTGATCGATATGGGTAAAAAGGATCCGGACGTGAAGACTCTCCTGGATATGGCAGACACCCTGGTAGACGGCCGGTTCATCCTGGAGGAGAGAGATCTTTCCCTCAGATTCCGGGGAAGCCGCAACCAGCGGATAATCGACATGAACGAGACCAGAAAACAGGGGCACATAGTGCTTGCTGAAGAATACATGAATTAATATATGAGGGCCGGTGGAACGGAGAATTCCCGTATTCACGGAGGCCCTCTTTTTTCATGCAAAAAAAGCCCTGTGAAGCCCTTAAAATCCTTGACATTGACATACCCCTGCTGTAAAATTATTGAGCGACTTTATGTTTAGAAATAAACAGGCGCTCTTTGAATGCCCTGTTTTAGATTAGATGGAGGACACTAAAAATGAGAGTTAAAGTTACACTTGCATGTTCAGAATGTAAGCAGAGAAATTACGACACGATCAAGAACAAGCAGAACGACACAGAGCGTATTGAGCTGCAGAAATACTGCAAGTTCTGCAAAAAGCACACTCTGCACAAAGAGACAAAATAAGAGGTGTAAAGAATGGCTAAGTCCAAGAAAAAATCTGCAAAGCCAGCCAACAGAAATGCAAAGCCAAAGGAACCGCAGAAGCGCCGCAGCCTGGTGTCGGCAGGAACACAGCAGGCGCAGCAGAGAAAACGCGGAAGTCTCAAGGAGTATTTCAAGGGCGTAAGACTGGAAATGAAGAAGGTAGTATGGCCTACAAAACAGGAACTGGGTTCATACACCGGCGTTGTGCTGCTCACATGCGCATTCTTCGCATTGGCGTTCTGGCTTATCGACTCGGGATTCCTTGCTATCCTGAAGGGCATCCTGGGAATCACGCTCAACTAACGGGCCGCAGCGCGCCTGATAAAAAACACTCTGAATCAATCAGGGGGAGAAGCAATGGCTGAAAAGACAGATAACAACATGACTCCTGTACAGGACGTAGAGGAGCTGGAAGGCCTGAGAGGAGACGGTATACCCAGATGGTACGTCATCCACACATATTCGGGTCATGAGAACAAAGTAAAAACGAATATAGAGAAACTGGTAGAGAACAGGGGCATGCAGGATTTGATCCTGGAAGTTGTTGTGCCTACCGAAGAAGAAGTAGATTACAGCGATGGCAGGAGACGTTTAAAGACCAAGAAGATGTTCCCGGGATACGTGATCGTCAAGATGGTCATCACCAACGAATCCTGGTATCTGGTAAGAAATACACAGGGCGTGACCGGATTTGTAGGAAACGCTTCCAATCCTATGCCGCTTTCCATGGAAGAAGTCCGCAGAATGGGCATAGAGAAGATATACATAGATCTGGATCTCAAGGAAGGAGATACAGTCAAGGTCATCAACGGACCGTTCGAGAGCTTCATGGGTACAGTTGAAGAGGTCAATCCTGAAAAGCAGACACTCAGAGCGAAGATATCCATGTTCGGAAGAGAGACTCCTGTAGAATTGGATTTTGCGCAGGTCGATAAAATCTGATCACAGGATCACATACAACAGAATATAAAGAAAGGAGGAGCGCCACATGGCAAAAAAGGTTGAGGGCTACATCAAGCTTCAGATACCTGCGGGACAGGCTAACCCGGCACCACCGGTAGGACCGGCACTGGGACAGCAGGGAGTCAATATCATGGACTTCTGCAAACAGTTCAATGCCAAGACTCAGGATCAGCCAGGTATGATCATCCCGGTAGTCATCACGGTCTATGCAGACAGGTCTTTCTCATTCATATGTAAGACACCGCCTGCAGCAGTTCTGATAAAGAAAGCAGCCGGACTTGACAAGGCATCTGGTGAGCCCAACAGAACTAAGGTAGCGACCATCACAACAGCACAGGCTCAGGAAATAGCCCAGACGAAGATGGTTGACCTGAACGCAGCAAACCTGGAATCAGCCACAGAGATGATCAAGGGAACTGCAAGAAGCATGGGAGTTATAGTAGAAGATTAAAAAGTGGGAGGTTTGTCGAGAGAGGCAGCCGTAAGTACCACAGGAGGTAAGAAATGCCTAAAAAAGGAAAGAAGTACAAGGAAGCAGCAGCACTTGTAGACAAAACGAATCTCTATGAGATCGAAGAAGCAATGGAGCTGCTCACAAAGACGCACACTGCTAATTTCGATGAGACAGTCGAAGTACACACGAGACTGGGAGTCGACGGCAGACACGCCGACCAGCAGGTAAGAGGCGCGATCGTTCTTCCCAACGGAACAGGAAAAGAAAAGAAAGTCCTGGTATTTGCGAAGGGACCCAAGGCTACAGAAGCTGAGGCAGCCGGAGCAGATTTCGTCGGAGCGGAAGAAATGGCTCAGAAGATCCAGAGTGAGAACTGGTTCGATTTCGACGTAGTCATCGCTACACCGGACATGAGGAGTGTAGTAGGAAGACTCGGTAAAGTCCTTGGACCTAAGGGACTCATGCCAAACCCGAAGTCAGGAACAGTCACAATGGATGTTGAGAAAGCCATCAAGGAAGTCAAGGCTGGTAAAGTTGAGTACAGACTTGACAAGAGCAACATCATCCATACGCCGATCGGTAAGGTTTCATTCGGTGCTGAAAAGATCGAAGAAAACTTCAGAGCGTTAATGGAAGCTATCCTTAAAGCAAAGCCGGCAGCAGCCAAAGGCCAGTACTTTAAGAGCATAGTTGTGAGCACCACGATGGGGCCTGGAATCAAAGTAAATCCGGCAAGGATAGTACTCCAGTAACCTGCATCAGGTGAACAGGTGAATAAAACAGAAAACACACCGTAGACAGCGGGTGTGAGGGAGAACATCCCGAGCTTAATTTCCCGCCGAGGTACAAGATATAAAGTATCTAAGCCTTATTTGTCTTCGGATGGATAAGGCTCATTTATTTATTGAGTACCATCAAATTCATTCGAGGATGCCTGAAAGGTATCCGAGGAAAGGAGAAGTAAATGTCAACAGAAGCTCATAAAGAGAAACAGGTGATAATTGACGAGATCAAGGACAAGTTCGAAAGAGCGGCATCCGCAGTTGTCATCGACTACATAGGCATCACGGTTTCTGAAGCAGACGCTATGAGAAAAAAGCTGAGAGAGGCTGACGTAGACTACACGATCTACAAGAACACTCTGGCAAAGAGAGCTATCGCAGGAACAGACTACGAAAAACTCTCAGAAGTCCTGACAGGACCAAGCGCTTTCGCATTCAGTTATGACGATGCTACAGCACCGGCAAGAGTTCTGAACGACGCCATCAAGGAATTCAAGAAGATGGAATTCAAGGCAGGAATCGTTGAAAACGAATTCTACGACGCAGAAGGACTCAAGACTATCGCAAGCATCCCGGGAAGAGACGTGCTCATCGCAAAGTTCATGGGAAGCATCCAGTCACCGGTATCAAAATTCGTTCGTACACTTCAGGCCATAGCAGACGAAAAGCCTGCTGACGGCGCAGCACCGGCAGAAGCTCCCGCAGAGGAAGCGGCACCGGCTGAAGAAGCACCGGCAGAAGCTCCTGCAGAGGAAGCAGCACCGGCTGAAGAAGCACCGGCTGAGGCTCCCGCAGAAGAAGCAGCACCGGCTGAAGAAGCTGAAGCTCCCGCAGAGGAAAAAGCTGAAGAGTAAGAACAGTTCAGGTAATCAAAACAAACAGAAACAAAGAAAAGGAGAAATATAATGGATAAGGATCAGATAATTGAAGCCATAAAAAACATGACAGTGCTTGAGCTGAACGAGCTCGTAAAAGCATGTGAAGAGGAATTCGGCGTATCAGCAGCAGCACCGGTTGCAGTTGCAGGCGCAGTTGCCGGCGGAGAAGCAGGCGGCGAAGAAGAAAAGTCAGAATTCGACGTAGTTCTGGCAGAGATCGGAGCAGAGAAGATCAAGGTCATCAAGGCCGTAAGAGAGATCACAGGACTGGGACTGAAGGAAGCAAAGGAACTGGTAGACGGAGCTCCTTCAACAGTAAAAGAAGGCTGCGAGAAGGCAGAGGCCGAAGCTTACAAGGCTCAGCTGGAAGAAGTCGGAGCTACAATCGAGCTCAAATAATTCCGTTTCACAAGGGAACAAAGAAAACAAAAGGACTGCTGTTTCATATGAGACAGCAGTCTTTTTTTATTACCTTATGTGCCCTTCCCGCAGTTACTGCCGGGTCTCTCCGGCCGGATATATGCAGATGCTGTCGGGCAGCCTGCGCAGTATGATCGTTGCCACCGTGCCTGTTATAAGTCCGCAGACGATCCCGGAGAACAGCAGCACAGGGAAGTACACGAAGATGCTCAGGTTGGATACCAGCAGCGCCGCCGTGAAAAGCTGGGCAAGGTTGTGTATCACGCCTCCCGCGGCGCATATGCCTATGCAGGAGAACAGGCCTGTCCTTTTCAGCAGAACCATGACGAGGAGGCTGAGCAGTCCGCCGGCCATGGAATATATTATGCCGAAGACCCCGGAAAAGAGGAATCCGGCCAGGAATATCCTTACGACATTGACTATAAGAGCGTAACGCCAGTCGTAGATATAGAGAGCTATGACAACAACAATATTGGCGACACCCAGTTTTACACCGGGCACACCGACGTTGAAGGGTATTACGGCCTCAATATATGAGAAAATGAGGGCCAGTGCTGTGAGCAGCGCGATCACCGCTATGCTTTTACTCCGCGATGGTGTCATAGTCATTGTTTTTTCCTTTTATCTCTACGACCACTTTGTGGGGCAGGCAGATGATGGAATCGGGAGCATGGCTGATCTTCCCGCGTTTTATACAGTCTTTGCCTGAGCAAGTGGAACTTTTCATATATACTTTCCCGCCTTCTATCCTGACGGTATTGCCTGTATCGAGCTTTATGGTCTTGTCTTCGGAAAGGGGATAGGAGCCGTACCGGCTGCCGTTTACGGTCACGACAACATGGTCGCCTGAGGTCTCAGCCCCCGAGAGGATCACGGTGGCAGCTATCCCGGCGATAATAAGGATGATGATCAGTATGATATCTGCTTTTCTGATGTACTTCGCCATATTACTCGACTATATTTATATGATATGCGTCTGACGTGAAAGAATCTTTAAGTCCTCCCGTCACGTAAAGCTCTTTTTCCTCATCCATAATGACTGCGTCGAACCGGTCGCGGTGCTTTTTCCAGTATTCGAGGGCCTTATCTTTGCCCATTATATAAAGAGATGTGGAAAGTCCGTCTGCAAGGGTTCCGTCTTTGCTGACAACTGTCACGGAAATCAGACCGCGATCGGCAGGATGACCTGTATCGGGGTCCATTATGTGGTGATACTTTTTCCCGTCTTTTTCAAAGTAACGTTCATATCCGCCGGATGTTATGACTGCCTCGTCTGATGTTTCAATAACGCCGGCAAAGTTTTCATCGTCTTCGAAGGGGCTCTTTATGGCGACCCGCCAGGGGCTTCCGTCAGGTTTTGTCCCCAGGGTCTGCACGTTGCCGCCGAGATTTACCATGGCGTGCTCGATGCCCTTTTCTTTGAACATTTCCAGAACTTTCGCGGAGACGTATCCCTTTGCTATGCCGCCAAGGTCGATCTGCAGACCTTTCTGCCCTATGGTTGCCGTTTTCCCGTCACTGCTCAGCTTAAGAGCGGAAAGATCCATCCTGCGTACAAGTCTGCGGAGTTTCCTTTCCGAGGGGACTGTGTATTTCTTCGTGGTAAAACCCCAGGCTTTCATCACCGGGTAGATTCCGATGTTGAATTTCCCGGAAGTATCTTTATAAAGCTCAAGGGCTCTTTCAATAAGATAGGCGGCGTCTTCATCGATATTCGCCTTGCCGGTCCTGTTGAGCTTTGCGATCTGGCTGTCTTTGTTTTCCGCCGACAGCTTATCGTCCAGAGAAAGGACCAGATCTTCTCCTTCGACCAGCGCATCTTCGGCATTATCCCCGTAAGCGGAAAGGGTCATATATGTGTCCATTGCGAAGAATTCAACGGTTTGTGGCTCGTCGTTTCCGGCATCAGAAGTCTCCTCATCTGAAGAGCCGCAGCCCGCAAGCATCAGCATGGCTGCGATCAGAAGGGCTATGAGCAGTTTTTCAGTTTTTCCGTGTCTTGTCTTTCTCATGATCATCTCGTACGGGCAGGGGTGATGCTCTTTCAGCGGCATCGCAAAACTTCGTTGCCCAGACAACATTATACCACAGCCGGCACTGCCATATGCTGAAACGAGAAGGGACTGAGCGGGGCTTTCCCATTACTTTTCCCGATAACCGCTGAAAAAAAGGAGATGAGTGGTATAATCAGAGAAAAGAGGTGTCAAAGATGAGCAAAGTAAACGATTTTCTTACAGAAGCGGGAGTATTTTTCCTCGCTACATGCGACGGGGACCAGCCCAAAGCAAGACCGCTGGGAGCACACCTTGAAGCGGACGGGAAAGTCCTTTTCGGCGTAGGGGATTTCAAGAACGTATACAGACAGCTGCAGGCCAATCCCAAGGTGGAGATAGTTGCGGCCAAACCGGACGGGCACTGGCTCAGGTACACAGGAAAAGCTGTATTTGAAGACGATCCGAAATACGCTGAGATGATAATGGACGGGCTGCCGCAGCTCCGCGATATCTATAATGAGACTACAGGAAATAAAATGATGGTCTTCCATCTCGAGGATGCAACAGCCGTAGACATCCCGGTAATGGGAGAAGGAGAGGATCTGCTTTAATTGATCGCTGCTCTTATAGGATTTGTAACGGGACTTTTTACGCCCCTGCAGACCAGCATAAATACTAATCTGAGAGAAAGACTGGGGATGCCGCAGCAGGCATCTCTGGTTAATTTTGTCTCGGCTCTTCCCATGCTCATACTGCTGGCGCTGATATTCGACGGAAATGTTTATCTTCCTCTTCATGATATCGCGCAGCAGCCTCTGTGGATATGGATAGGCGGTATTCTCGGATCTGCGTTCATAACAGGCAACATCCTGCTCATGTCCCATCTGGGAAGCGTGGCAACGGTAGTTCTTCCTATACTCGGGCAGGTCACGATGGCCATGATAGTCGACCATTTTGGTCTGTTCAATTCCATTCAGATACCCATGACGCCCATGAGAGGGCTGGGGGTAGCTATGGTGCTCACGGGCGTGCTCATGATCGTGATCCTGGGTACAGAACATGAGAAGGAAAAGACTAAAGAGAAAAAGAGCCCTCTGGTGTGGATATGGAGGACACTGGGTGTTGCCGTAGGTATGCTGGTAGCCTGTCAGACAGCCATAAACACACAGCTGGGCCGGGTAGCCGGATCTCCTCAGAGAGCAGCGCTGATGAATTTCCTGGTCGGATCGATCTTCCTTCTGATAGTGTTTTTCATTACGCTGGCGCGAAGAAAAGGGAAAATGCCTGAAAGGAAGAAGACGTCATGGTGGATGTGGACCGGCGGCAGCATCGGCGCGGTGTTCGTCGTTGTCACAGTCCATATCGCGACAGCCATAGGAACAGGCATGACAGTCATAGTAATGCTGGTCGGTATGATCATAGGAAGCATGATCATCGACGCTCTTGGGATCCTCGGAGCGGAGAAGAGAGGTATCGGTCCGCTGAAGATCTGCGGGGCAGTTATTATGGTCGGTGGGGCATTCATGACGTATATGCTCTAGAAGATCGGTAAATTAAACCTTGAAAAACCTGTCGTGACATGTTAACATGTATCTTGTTTCGGCGGGACGTGGCGCAGCTTGGTAGCGCGATTGCTTCGGGAGTAATAGGCCGCAGGTTCAAATCCTGTCGTCCCGACCATCTAAACCTGAGATTCATTTCTCGGGTTTTTTATTGCCATAGTTTCATGTATACTTGAGGAAGCAGAGAGAAACGGTATATCACCGGTATCGGACCGGAAAGGAGAAGGGCAGAAAACTGCCCGAACAGAATAAATGATAAACGAGGAAAAACTCTGGAAAAAAGCGGTGGCTTTCCACGGACACGAATGCGGGGGACTGATGATAGGATTCAAGGCGTCCCTCTACGCCATGGAACTTCTGGGACTGAGCTTCAATGAAGACGGCGTCGTGTCGGAGGATGAAGAACTGGTATGCATATCGGAAAATGATGCCTGCGGAGTGGACGCAGTACAGGCCATACTCCAGTGCACGGCAGGCAAAGGCAATCTGCTTTTCAGAATCAGAGGAAAGATGGCCTTCAATTTCTATAACCGGAAGACGGGCAAGTCGGTAAGGCTCATACTCAGGGAACCGGAAAACACCGATGATCGAAAAGAGAGGGTAAGCAGGCTGTTTTCCATGAAGGACAAGGATCCGTCGGAATGCTTCGATGTGACGGAGGTGCATTTCGAGGTGCCTGAACCGGCAAGAAAATTCAGATCCGTCAGATGCAGCAAATGCGGAGAACTGACAGCCGATCATCTCATAAGGCTTCAGGGAGACGAAAAACTTTGCCTGGACTGTTTCACCGAATACCGCCGTTTCGAATAAGAGGCGCAGGCAGGGATAAGGCAGCGATACAGGAAAGTGAAGGCAGCGCATAACAGCGCTGCTTTTTTATTGTTTTAATACGGGATTTCCTCGCAGAAACCTGACGGAAATTTGGACAGCGAGAAAACAGAAAAGTCTGCGAGCGTTGAAACTGCGCGCATACCGGCTTTTTCCCATGAAAAACCGTCCCATTGACAAACCCGTTCCGGAAGATATAATCAGATTGCTGGAAATAAATGGAAATAATTTACAGATATTACAACAAGGGAGGAGACGGTAAATGTATCGGGACAAAGTAAAGTGTGTGAAAACGGCAGTGATCATGCTGGTCATATTTGCTGTGGCGGTGGCAGCCGGACTGCTGGCCATGAACGGTGACGTGCTGGCGGCGGAGCTCAAGGCAGGGAAAAGCGGCACCGCATATAACTACACCATAGGGAAAGGATCGGATGGGAAATACTACGTGTACAAACCGGGAACGGTGAAGTTCGCGGCCAACGATATGAAGGTAGGAGGGACTGTCTACACAGGGTATTGCGTGAATTTTTATGATGAGACCTGGTTCGGCTGGGCCTATGAATCCAAAAATAAGAGTTCATCGGCAAAGCTGTCGGCCAACGGGAAGAAGTGGCTGCCTTACGTGCTTCTGTACGGGTATCATAAGGGCAAGTCATCCCCGGTTAAGGGAACTAATTCAAACGACTACAGAGCAGCTACGGAAGTCCTGGTCTGGGCTTTCAATGAAGGCTGGAGGACT
>JAFYIC010000040.1 GCA_017538845.1 Bacillota bacterium
CGGCAGCGATCTTATTGTTCTCCGCGCCCAGTTCCTTCATGGTCTTTCCGAAAACATCCGAATAGGTAGGCACGTCCGATGATACGCATGGCGTACCTGTATCCACATCGAAGGGGCCTGTACCGTGGAACCTTGCCGGATGGGCTTCCGCATGGGTGTAGCCCTTACCCTTTTCAGTTATGGCGTGTATGAGTACCGGACCGTTTATGTTCTTTGCCGCTTCCAGCACATTGACAAGTTCGCGGATATTATGTCCGTCTACCGGGCCCAGGTACTTGATGCCCATTTCCTCGAAAATGATACCTTCGTCTATGACTGAATACTTGACGCTGTCCCTCAGCCTGCGCATGTGCGTAGATATGTTCTCGCCTACTGCCGGGATCCCCGTCAGAGTCTTCTTTACGTTCTTCTTGAATTTCAGGTAGCGCTTGGATGCCCTGAGTTTTCTCAGATGGCGGGACATCCCTCCGATATTGGCAGATATGGACATGCCGTTATCGTTCAGGATCATGATGATCTTTGTCTGTGAATCCCCTATATTGTTCAGGGCCTCATAGGCAAGTCCTCCTGTGAGAGCGCCGTCACCGATGACCGCGACTACGTTGTATTTTCCCTTTTCATTGTCCCTTGCTGCCGCTATTCCCGCAGCGAAAGAAAGAGACGCGCTTCCGTGTCCCGCGTCGAACACGTCGTGGACGCTTTCCTTTTTCTTCGGAAAACCGCTGAGGCCGCCCTGCTTTCTCAGAGTATCAAAACCGGCGGCTCTTCCCGTCAGTATCTTATGGACATAAGTCTGATGTCCCACGTCCCATACTATCTTGTCGATGGGACTGGAGAACTGCCTGTGAAGAGCAATAGTAAGCTCCACCGCTCCGAGATTGGAAGCGATGTGTCCCCCTGTCTTTGATACTTTCTCAAGGAGAAAATCTCTTATCTGGTATGAAAGGAGATCCAGTTCATCCATTTTCATGGTTTTCAGATCTTCCGGAAAATTGTATTGAAGCAAATCGCTCTTGATCATTTAAAACTCCTTCATGCCTCTTTGGCATCTGCCGGTCACAGCCTGATGTCTATTTACCTCTTTCCGCAAGTTCATCTGCCAGTTTCACAAAGAACTCCGCGTTATCGTAGTACTTTGCCAGCGCCGCCTTTGCCTGTTCGGTCAGTTCCGCCAGACGTTCTTTGGAGCGCTCCAGTCCGTAAAGAGACGGATACGTTGCCTTCTTGCTTTCTTCGTCGCTGCCCGGCTTCTTGCCCATGCTCTCCACGTCTCCGGTAACATCGAGGATGTCATCGGCCACCTGGAAAGCCAGACCCAGATTCTCCGCGTACTGGGTAAGATCCTCCAGCGTCTCTTCGTCAGCTCCTCCAAGCCTTGCTCCGGCTCTCACCGCGCCAGTTATAAGGGCGGCGGTCTTCGTATTGTGTATATAATCCAGAAGCTCTACTGAACAGTTCTTATCTTCCGCTTCTATATCTGCAACCTGACCGGCGATCATGCCCCGGCAGCCTGCCGCGTTGGCTATTTCATAGGATGCGCTTATGCGTCTTTTCATCATGTCAAAATCATCGAAGAACATGAGCTTATCCCTGTTCATGGCTTCAAAAGCGCAGCTGAGCAGTCCGTCGCCCGCAAGGGTAGCCATCGCTTCCCCGTACACCTTATGGTTGGTGGGCATTCCCCGTCTCAGATCGTCGTCGTCCATGCACGGAAGATCGTCATGGATAAGCGAATATGTGTGGATGAACTCGATACCGCACGCATAAGGTATGGCGGTCTCGCACTCCTCCCCGGCAAACTCGCATGACGCCAGAAGCAGTACAGGTCTGAGCCTTTTTCCTCCTGCCATCAGGCTGTATTTCATCGCCTCATATACGGTGATGCTCTTCTGGTCTATCTCGGGGAGATAATTGAGCAGATTCTGCTCCACAATTCTTTTGTAGTCGTTGTACGTCAGTTCTCTCATGAGTATTCCGCATCTTCATCGGCTTTGCCGGTATATACTTCTATTTTCTGACGGGCTTCGTTCAGTATCCTGCTGCATTCATCGTAGTATTCACGACCCTTCTCGAAGTACTTTATGGCATCCTCAAGCGAAATGTCTTCTTCGCCGAGAGCTTTCGCGCATTTCTCCAGCTCAGCCATAGTCTCTTCAAAACTCATTTTTTTAGTGCTCATCTGCTTTCCTCCTGATCCCGGTGACTCTGCAGTCAGCGTCGCCGTCTCTGAATATGAGAGTAAGGTCATCGTCTTTCTCAAGACTTTCAGTACCGCGTACAAGATTGCTGTTCTTATCCAGTACTGCCGCGTATCCTTTCTTCATGATCCCTGAAGGATCGTTTGCCTGTATTATCTCCATGAGCCTTCCTGCCCTGTTCTCCCGGGCATCCAGGCTCTTTTCTATGCTGAAGGCTATCTGCCTTTCCAGTTCTTTTATCCTGTTGCTCTTTTCTGCCAGAAGCGGGATCAGTCCCGATGAAATGGCGTCCATGTCCCGCCGTGCTTTCATCAGCTGTGAATCGATCCTGAAGAATATGGCGTTCTTCATGGCCGAAAGGTCCAGCTGTTTCAGCCTTGCTTCCTTCAGTTTTGCCATATCGCCAAGGCTGCGCTTCAGAGCATCATAGGTGTCCTTCAGATACTCACGCAGTGCTCCCGTGTCAGGCACCGCCATCTGGGCCGCTGCAGTCGGCGTTTCCGCCCTTTTGTCTGCAGCGAAATCCGCTATGGTAAAGTCCGTTTCGTGTCCCACTGCCGATATGACCGGTATCTTGGAATCGTAGATGCTCCGTGCTACAGGTTCCTCGTTGAAAGCCCACAGGTCTTCCATGGAGCCTCCTCCCCTGCCTGCGATGATCACATCTATGTCATCCATGGTGTTTATATCGTATATGGCACGGGAGATGTCAGCGGCCGCGTCCGGTCCCTGTACCAGCACCGGATAGACCAGCACCGACGTCACATCGTTCCTGCTTTTGATTATCTTGATTATGTCTCTGACAGCCGCCCCTGTCTCGGAAGTCACCACCGCGATCTTTTTCGGGAAAAACGGAAGTTCCTTCTTGTGGGCTTCGTCAAAGATCCCTTCTTTTTCGAGTTTTTCTTTCAGTTTCTCAAAGGCTATGGCCAGATCGCCGGTGCCTGAGACTTCTATGTCCCGTATATTCAGCGAATACCTGCCTCCGGCCTGGTACACCGATATGTATCCGTGGGCAATTATCTCCATGCCTTCGGTCAGTTCATATCTGATCCTGGCGAGATTGCCCGCCGGCAGGAAGCAGTTTATGGTGCTCTTCTCGTCCTTCAGTGAAAAGTAAACATGGCCGGAACCGAGATACTTCAGGTTTGA
>JAFYIC010000041.1 GCA_017538845.1 Bacillota bacterium
ACAACAATAGGATAACTTGCAAATACGACATTTTCAAGGACGTTCACCATGTTTTCCTCGAGAAGACCCATGCGCTCCCGGCTGCTCAGTTCAGGATCTTCCAGTATGCTGATGATCCCCGGGATGTCCGGGTGGCGGGGAACATCCATTTCATCGAGAGCCGTATAAATCTGTCCAGTGGAAAGACCGATATCCGGCTTTGCCAGAAGCACGCCTGTATCCAGAAGGTTGTTTACCGGAGTAAGATCCGTGCCGGTCCCTTCGCCCCGCATGCACGGGGATGCCATGGGATCCTCCGTATACTGTTCGCCCAGTACAGGATTCCATTTTGCCAGGCCCGCTATACAGAAGGGGATGTCTGAACCCAGGGACGCTCCGATCTCAAAGAGGGATTCCAGAGGCTCTTCCAGTTCCCACAGTTTTGCGAGTCCCAGGATGACGGCTGCCGCGTTGCTGCTGCCGCCTGCCAGTCCTGCTGCGATCGGGATCGTTTTTTCAATGAAAATATTTACACGGCCGGTCCTTTCACAGCCGTATTTGTCCACCATAGCTTCAGCAGCTCTAAAAGCCAGATTGCTGCTGTCCGCGGGAAGTTCCGGTGAGTCGGTGGAAAGGGAAATGACGATCTGTCCGCGGTTCTGCCCGCCGTCATCATCAGCTTCGGAGACTTCGTCCGTGATAAGGTCTCCGGCAGGTTCGTCGGAAAGGTCTTCCCATGATATACCCACTTTGTCATGGAGCGTGATCAGCTGCAGTATCATGTCCACGGTGTGGTAACCGTCGTCACGCTTCCCCAGAACATCAAGTGAAAGATTTATTTTTCCGTATGAATCGAGAGAGATGGTTTCCATTGTATCCTTCTTTCTGTAGATTCTGCGCACGCCGGCAGGACCGGCTTAACGCTGCGCCGCCTGCTGCGCTTGGAATCAAAGAAAAAGAAGATGGACAGAAAGACCGCCCATCTTCTGAAAAGTCAGTTTTACTTCTTGTTCTTCTTGCTCTTGTTTTTGCTCTTAGTGTTTTTCTGCTTTCCGGACTGATTCTTCGGTCTGGTTGTCTTCTGCTGCTGTTTTGCAGAATTTTTCTTTGAAGCAGTAAAGTGTCTGTAAGTGCTTCCGCCTTCCGATATCGGACGAGGTCTTGAAACACGTTTATTGTCGGAGGCTATCTCGTTTATCGGATAACCGTATTTGCTTCTGAGTTTTTCTTCTTTGGCTTTGCGTTTTTCTTCCGCCGCCTGTCTCTTAGCCTTTCTGTCTTCGTCCTTCTTTACGACGTCTTCAACGGATTTGCCCGTCTTCTTAGCTACTTTGTAAGGATTGACAGGACCGGCCTTCTTTTTCTTTTCCTTCTCTTTTTCTTCTTCCTTCTTGCCGCTTCTGACCATTACAACGACCATAACGACTACCATTGCGCCCATCATGAGGAACTGGATCTTCGATGCCTGTCCCTGGTCGATGGTGGTAAAGGAAATTACCTGATCTTCAGACATTGTATCGCCGTTGGTGGCCTTGAATGCCTTGCCTATAGTCACGGTGTACTTGGTGTTGCTCTTTATCTTTACAGCGCCTTTCTTTGAGGAAGCACCGCTGGTGGCGTCAGCAAGTACGATGACCTGTCCTTTTTTTGTCGGGTGATACTTTACGATTACAGGAACTTTCTTGCCTTTATTGTCCTCGAAAGTTATGGCTGCTTCATTGGATTCTTTGACTGCCTTATTTGCAGGTTTTACATCCTGATTGAAATACAGCTTGACACTGAGGTTGTCTATGGAAGCTCCGGTCGTACCGCTTTCCGGATAATTGTCGGTAAGTTTCAGGTTGCCTGAGTTCGCAGCAAAGACTGCGGGACAGGCAAGGACCATTATCATCAGGGCAAGTATTATGAATGCGCCCACTCTTTTCATGTGTTCATTCCTCCGGGTTCTTTTGTCTGAGTTTTCTGAAGAAATCCTTCATGAGTTTTGAGGATTCCTTCTGCATGAGGCCTGTGTAGATCTGCGTCCGGTGGTTCAGCCTTTCATCCTGCGGGATGTTATAAAGGGAACCGCACGCGCCCGCCTTCGGATCAGGTGTGCCGTAATAAAGGGACCTGATGCGTGACCATACAATGGCGCCTGCGCACATTGTGCACGGTTCGACCGTCACATACAGATCACAGCCGGTGAGCCTCCAGCTGCCGAGCCTTTCTGCGGCCTGCCGTATGGCCTGGATCTCCGCGTGAGCCGTAGGATCGCCCGCTGCTTCAGTCCTGTTGCGGCCGCGGCCGATTATCAGCCCGTCTTTCACGACTACTGCGCCCACAGGGACTTCGTTCTCATAAAAGGCTTTTTTCGCCTCTTTGAGGGCTTCCTGCATAAATGCAGGCCTACCAACATGCCATAGAATTTTATCACATTTTTCACTGTGGTACAACTGCGAATTGATATGATCGATGGTCCCCGGGAATTCGATCTGCCGGGATTTGGGATCGATAATATCCAGGGCTTCGGAGTTTTCGATAAGCAGAAGGGCGAGTTTTTTATCCAGTCCTTCGCCGTACCCCGTAAGAGAGCCGTCTGCACCGATGACTCTGTGGCAGGGGATGATGATCGGTATGGGGTTTCCGCCTACCGCGCCGCCTATTGCCTGGGCCGACATGCGGGAAACACCTCTTTCTTCAGCTACCTTTTCAGCGATCTGTCCGTAGGTCATGAATCCGCCGAAGGGGATATCCAGCATGATCTCGCACACTCTGTTTCTGAAATCGCTTTCACCCAGCCTGATCGGCGGCGTGAAGCCGGGATCCTTCCCGTCAAAATATATGTCGAGCCACTTTACCGTCTGCCTGAAGACCTCAACTGCGCCCTTTTCAGCACTTTCCTGCGCGTCATCTTCAGCGCTTCCCTGCGTGCCTTCTTCCGGAAGAGCGGCAACGGGAACAGAACCTTCCGGCATCATCTCGTCGAAAAGCTCATGATCCTCAAACAACAGCCCGGTGAGAGCCTCACCGTTGCTTGTCAGCGTTAAACCTCCCAGAGGCGAATCATAGTGGTAAGTGTATATCATGGGATAACTCCTTTACACTCTGATTATATATCAAATCAGCCGGGAAACAAATGGTTTACACCTGCTTTCACGCCTGTCCGGAAGCGCCGGGCGCTTCTTCGTGGCGTTGTCAGGGAACAATTACCTGCAGTTGCCTGCGGTTTGCCAGATGAAGCCCTGTGCGGTATAATCAGGACAGGAATGAATCAAATGGGGGATAGAGAGAAATGATAATCGATCTGATTCTTATAACCATAATGGTGATATGCCTTGTCCTGGGATTCAGGAAGGGCTTTCTTTATACGATAGTCCATTCGCTCGGATGGCTCATCGCGCTGGCCGGGGCGTTTTTCCTTTCGGAGCCGGTAAGCGGTCTCATTAAAGAACACACGGGAATATATGACAGGATATACAGACTGATGCTGAGCAATTTCACGGGCCCGGCGGATACTGCTTCGACTTATTACGAAAGTCTTCCCGATGTGATAGGCAATAAAGCTAACGAAGTGACGGGAAACATCACGGAATCCCTGGCCACCACTTTCGCGGACGCGATACTGGCCATACTGAGTTTCGTGATCATATTCCTGGTGATCAAATTCATACTCTGGCTTCTGATGAGAGGCTTTTCCAAAAGACACAGGGACGGTCTTTCCGGATGCCTGGACGGCATGTTCGGACTGGTGGCAGGAGCGGTCAAAGGCGCCATACTGGTACTTCTTTTCCTGGCGCTGCTCATGCCTTTTATCAACTTCGTTTCGCCTGAAAGCGCGGACGCAGTCATGAAAACATTGAGCGAATCCTATATAGCGGGATTCCTCTACGATCATAACGTGATACTGCTTTCGGGGCAGCTCAATATATTCTGAGGTGTTTGAACCACGGATGGGCTTTCCTGAGAATTTTCTGAAGCTGGCGCAGGAAGAACTTTCTTGCGTCTATTTCTTTTGCTACGACGATGTAGCGGCCCATGGATGCATCGGAAAGATGGTAACTGCAGGTTGAAAGAGTCAGCAGCTGGGTCCCGAACCTGGGAGTGATGTCCGTCTTTACAGCCGACATTGCTTTGACGTTCTCCACGTAATAATCGTAATCATCTTCAGTGGTGATCGCCGGGTAGTCATAGTATACGAATCCGTCGTAGTCCTTGCTGCGGATCTGGGTCTTCGCCGCGGCAAACACGCGGTACACGCCCTTTTTGTAGATGGTGTCGAAGAAAATATACCGGTGCTCTCTGAAGAATTCGGGATCGTCATATTTCGTAAGGTCCGCGAACATGGAGCCATTGTTCATATTGTGACCGTAAACGATCCAGTTGGCGGTAGGCAGATAGATATTCGAATCGGCATCCATGAAAGGCGTGCCGGATATCTTGTATTCTTTATCAAAATCCTTTCTCAGATAAAATTCCGGATCCTGGCCTTCGCCGGCAGTCTGCATGACAGGGTAGTCCAGTTTGGTGTCGGGGATCTTTATCCAGCCGATGAGATCGTGATTCTTTTTGTAGAGTTTCACGTATTCGCCGAGGACGGTGCCGTGCTCTGTCTTAAGTCCTTCCTCAGTGGCGTCCTTTTCAGCCGAAAGGTCGTCAAAGGCCTTTTCTTCCAGATACCCCTTGATGTAATGAGACGCGACAATACCGCCGGATGTAAGGAATACAGCCAGCAGTAGAATGAACACTATGATTCTCAGTTTGCTTTTCTTTTTGCCTTTCTTAGCCATAGTCGCGCCTTTCGTGTAAAAAGGCATGCATGAAGACACGCATGCCTGATAAGTCAAACGTTTTTGAGCGGGTCAGTATGCGGGGAAGTTTCTAGAGAAAATCTTCCTTGCTGTAAAGATTGAGTCCGTTGTCCTGAAGAAGCTTGATCGCCTTCTCAGGGTCTGCGACTTTGATAACGATCAGCGCGTAGCCGTCTCTGGACCTGATGGTCGAATAGATGTAATCAACGCTGATGCCTTCATTGCTCAGTATCTCAAGGACACTTGCAAGTCCGCCGGGTCTGTCGCTGAGTTCAACCGCCATGACTTCCGTGATGCTCGCGGTGAAGCCGTTTTTCTTGAGAACGTCCGTGGCCTTTTCAGGGTCATTGACGATGCATCTGAGGATACCGAAATCCACAGTGTCGGCTATGCACATAGCTTTGATATCGATATCGTTTTTTGCAAGGACTTTTGTGAGTTCACAAAGTCTTCCCGTGGTGTTTTCAACGAATACAGACATCTGTTTAACTAACATGTCGCTACCTCCTTGTGTTCTGGATAATGATTCCGTAAGCGCTTAGTGGCTGCGCTGCCCGGGACCTGTTAATCTGAAAGTTTTCTCGTATCTTCTATTCTTACGGCCTTGCCTTCGCTTCTCGGAAGGGTGCCTGCGCTGAGGAATCTCAGGTCGCAGCCGATGCCCAGAAGTGAACGCAGTTCGTGGCCGACTCTCTTTCTCAGGTTTTCTATGAATCTGATATCTTCAACCGCAAGTCCTTCCGCAAGTTCAACATTGATCTCGAAGGTATCCTTGTTGTTTTCTCTGCCGACAAGGATCTTGTAGTTGATGGTCAGTTCTTCGAATTTGCCGATAACTGTCTCGATCTGTGACGGGAATACGTTGACGCCCCTGATGATGAGCATGTCGTCGGATCTTCCCAGGATCTTGCTCATTCTTGCGGTAGTTCTGCCGCAGGAGCATTTTTCCCTGGTGATCGAGCACAGGTCACGTGTCCTGTATCTTATGAGGGGCATTCCTTCTTTGCCCAGAGTGGTGAATACCAGCTCGCCGATCTCCCCGTCCGGAAGAGGCTCCAGAGTATCGGGATCTATTATCTCGGCGAGGAAGTAGTCTTCCTGTATATGCATGCCGTCTTCCGCGTCGCAGCTGCAGGAAACGCCGGGGCCCATAACTTCGGAAAGACCGTAGATGTCGTAAGCCTTAAGGCCCAGTCTCTTTTCGATCTCTCTCTTCATTTCATTGGTCCAGGGTTCCGCGCCGAAGACGCCGCCTTTGAGCTTCAGGTCTTCCGGCTTGATGCCTGCCTTTTCAACGGCTTCCGCCAGAGTAAGGGCGTAAGACGGAGTGCAGCAGAGATGTGTGCTGCCGAAGTCTCTCATCATCATTACCTGTTTCTGGGTGTTGCCGCTGCCCATAGGTATTACGGAAGCGCCGATATACGAAGCGCCGTCATGTGCTCCAAGACCTCCTGTGAACAATCCGTATCCGTAGGCTACCTGGACTACCGACGTATTGTCCGCGCCTGCGCTTACCAGTCCTCTGGCAACGCACTCTGCCCACATATCGAGGTCGGCCTGGGTATATCCGTCTACTTTCGGTTTGCCTGTGGTACCGGAGCTTGCATGCAGCCTTACTATATTGTCAAGGGGTGCTGCAAAGAAGCCGTAAGGGTAATTATCGCGAAGATCCTCCTTGGTGCAAAACGGGAGTTTTCTTACGTCATCCAGTGTTTTGATATCTTCCGGAAGAACTCCTGCTTCCTGCATCTTGTTTCTGTAAGGCTCCACATATGTGTATACCCTTTTTACTGTGGCTTTCAGTTTTCTTAGCTGGATCGAATCCAGAAGATCTCTGGAAGCGCACTCAATTGCTTCATTCCAATACATTATTATCTCCTTTAATATCTGCAACCGCCATGGCGGGAAAAGACTCTGTTTCCGGGTCTTTCCTGCGAGCAGTTATTTTTTAACTTCTCTCTTGTCCACGACGCGCTTGCCTTTTCCCTCGAACCTCGGAAGGGTACCCGGTGATACCAGCGAAACCTTGGCGTCGATGTTCAGGGTGGCCTTCAGATCGTGCCTTATTCTCGCCTTGAGAACATCCAGTTTCTCGTAGTCGTCAAGCAGTTCGGCGTCGGAGAATTCCATGCGGACTTCTATCCTGTCCATGTATCCCTCATTGGTAACTACTATCTCGTAGAAAGGTTCGATCTCGTCGATAGCCATTACTACTGACTCGATCTGGGACGGGTAAACGTTGACTCCTCTGATTACCAGCATGTCGTCTGATCTTCCCTGGATCTTGCCCATTCTCATAGAAGTCCTGCCGCATTCACACGGGCTGTCGTCCAGCCATGTGATGTCGCGGGTCCTGTATCTGAGCATGGGGAAGCCTTCTTTTGTCAGGGCTGTTACGACCAGCTCGCCTTTTTCACCCATAGGAACCGGTTCCAGTGTTTCCGGATCTATGATCTCGGGCAGGAAGTGGTCTTCCGCTATGTGCATGCCGTTCTTGATGTAGCATTCCCCGGACATTCCCGGACCGCCCAGTTCGGACAGGCCGTAGTTTTCCGTTGCGACTATTCCAAGCTGCTTTTCTATCTTGGCACGCATCTCTTCCGTGTGACCTTCGCCGCCGAAGAGAGCCAGTCTCAGCTTCAGTTTGTCTTTGAGGCCGCGCTTCTCGATCTCGTCACCCAGGTAAAGGGCGTATGACGGGGTAGCGATAAGCACTGTGGTTCCGAAGTCCTGCATGATCATCAGCTGTCTTTCGGTGTTACCGCTTGAGAGAGGGATGACCATTGCTCCCAGGTTCTCCATGCCGTAGTGGAGCCCGAATCCGCCTGTGAAAAGCCCGTATCCGAAGGATATCTGAACAACGTCTTCCGGCGTTACGCCTGCGGCGCAGATCATTCTGGTCAGGCATTCTGTCCAGTTATCCAGGTCGTTCTTGGTGTATCCGACGATCTTAGGCTTTCCGGTGGTTCCGGATGAGCCGTGGACT
>JAFYIC010000042.1 GCA_017538845.1 Bacillota bacterium
AAAAGTGTTGGAATCCACATAGAAAAAAGAAGTACCAACATTTTTTAAGGAACAGCAGGAAACAGCTGACCATTCAACTTCTCAACTTCGATCCGGCTTTGTGATATAATTACGTTGATAATTTCAGTATGGAGGGAAAAAAGATGGATCCTGTAAAATTACTTGCTGTCATAATAGTTGTTGTCGGCGGTGTTCTCTGTACCCAGAAACCCCTGCTCGGCCTGATTTTTGTAGCTATCGGCGCGATTTTCTTCTTCATCGGCGGATATAAAAAGAAGTAACCGACGAGGGGCGCTGCGCTACGTCAAAAGCAGCCGCAAACTTACGGCAGAAGCACCTGCGGGCTTATGGCAGAAGCGGTCTGATAAAATCGGCGATGAACTGATGGCCTTCCACCGTAGGGTGTATGCCGTCCACGAAATCGTCGAAGTCAAGATAGGCTTCCTGAAGATCGAACAGGAGGCAGTCGTCGTGTTCTTTTACGTAGTCTTTCAGAAGATCGGAAAAAGTTCTCAGATGGTCGATAGCCGTCACGTAATCTGCCGGTATCCATTCAGTCATGGCTCTTTCGCCGTCGCAGAGGATAGGCGTCAGAAGTATCGGCTTTATGTTTTTCTCGCGTGACATCTCACACATTTCCGCAACTATATCCATGCACCTTTCAGGTCCGACCAGTCCCGATATGAAATCGTTGGACCCGGTGAGGATCATTACGTAGTCCGGATTTTTGGACAGCACGTCCTGGGCAAATCTGTATTTCATTCCCATGGCAGTATCGCCATTGACACCCTTGTTTATGACATCGTAATCTGTTGATTCCCGCAGAAGACTTGCGAAGCACTGGCTGCGCCTGTGGGGGAATCCGTTCACTATGCTGTTTCCGATACATACCAGGAGAGGTTTCTTGCTCATTTGAATGTTCCTTTCTTTGCGGGTATAATTAAAATGTCTCAAGAAAAGTATACCTTAAAACACGGGATAAAACCATGACCCGGTTTAACGGAAGGAGATAAATCATGACATATGCATTCAAGCCTTCGGGCGTATGCTCAAAGAAGATCGAGTTCGATATTGAAGACGGGAAGATCCGCAACGTGAAATTCACAGGCGGCTGTAACGGGAACCTGAAAGGCATCTCCCAGCTGGTCGACGGGATGGACGCCAGGGACGTGGTGGCGCGGCTCAAAGGCACCCTTTGCGGATTCAAAGGCACATCCTGTCCGGATCAGTTCGCCCAGGCGATCGAACAGGTCCTGCAGAGTGTGTAGAGTTTCTGAAAAAGTCTGCCCCCGGTTGAAAAAAAGCGGAATTGTTGTATAATAAATTCTAGTGTTTTTTATTTACAAAACGGTTCCGAAAGGCAGATATGGCAAACGAAGCTAAGCACGCGGCAAAGAAGAGAAAATGGGGAGACAGAAGGGACGGGACGCTGGTCAGAGATCTGGACGGCGTTCATCACATTATGCCCTACCTGTTCCCGAAAAGGACAGATAGCGAGGTCTACATCAACGAAAAGATGGATATGACCGCGCTTCTTAAATTTGTCGAAAAGAAAAACGGGGAAGGCGCCGAATTCAAGACCACGCCGTTCCACGTTATAGTTGCCGCAGTGGGCAAACTTCTTTATCACAGGCCTCTGCTCAACAGATTCGTTGCCGGCAGAAGATACTACGACAGGAACAAGATCACCCTTGCCTTTGTAGTGCGCAGGCAGTTCACGGACACCTCCGAAGAAATGCTTCTGGAGCTTCCCGTAACGGGAGAGACCACCCTTGAAGAAGTAAGCCGCAGGATAGTCGGCGACGCTACAGAACTGAAAGAAGGCGGAGACAACAATATCGGGGACGCGCTGAATATGGTGAAGAAGTTCCCCCGCTGGTTCATGCGCCTGTTCATGACATTCGTAAGGTGTCTGGACTTTTTCGGCAAGGTGCCCAGGTCACTTTCAGACGGGGATCCAAATTTCTCCTCGGTGCTTCTGGCAAATCTGGGCAGCATCAAGTGCGATGCGCCTTATCATCATCTCAATAATTACGGGACCAATTCCATCGTCGCAACTATCGGCGTGATCCATAAAGAACAGATATACAACGAAGAGGGACATCCGGAAATAAAAGACGTAGTCGACGTAGGCGTGACCATGGACGAGCGTATAGCCGACGGCTTTTACTTTGCCCGTTCGCTGAAGCTCCTCAATTATTACCTCATGCACCCCGAGATACTTGAAAGACCTGTAAAAGAGGAGGTAGATTATGAGTATTAAGGCTCCGTGGCTGAGTTTTTACGGAGATATACCCGCAACGCTGGACTATCCGGATGTTTCAATGTTCGACCTTATAGAAATGAAAGCGGGCCAGTGGCCCAACCTCTACGCATATAATTTCGAGGGGAAAAAGCGGACTTACCGCGAGTTTCTCGATGACGTGCATCAGTGCGCCAAAGGTCTGGTGTCCATCGGCATCAAACCGGACGACAAAGTGACCATATGCATGCCCAACACTCCCCAGGGAGTCACCATGTTCTACGCCCTCAATCTCATAGGCGCCATTCCAAACATGGTCCATCCTCTTTCCGCAGAAGGGGAGATCGAATTTTTCCTTACACTTTCAAAGAGCAAAGCCATACTTGTACTGGATGCTTTTTATCCCAAGGTAAAGGCCGTGAGAGAAGCGTGCCCGGACCTTGAGAAAGTCATCGTTGCATCCATAGATACGGAACTGCCTAAGCTCAAGGCGGTGGGCTTCAGGCTGACTCTCGGAAGAAAGATAAAAAAGATCCCGAAGGATGAAGATATAGTCAGGTATACCGACCTTATGGAAAAAGGCGCCGGGTTCACCGGCGAGTACAGAGTAGTCAGAAAAGGCGACGATCCGGCGGCCATTCTTTACAGCGGCGGCACTACAGGCAAGATGAAAGGCATCGTGCTGACGAATCTGAATTTCAACGCTCTGGGAATGCAGACCGGAAGAGTGGGCCTGCGTTCTGAAGAGGACGGCAGGATAATGCTGGCCATAATGCCCATGTTCCACGGCTTCGGTCTGGGCGTGTGCATCCACACGGCCCTCATATTCGGCGGCCAGTGTGTTCTGGTGCCACAGTTCAGCGTCAAGATCTATGCGAAACTGCTGAAAAAGGCAAAGCCCAACTATATCGCCGGCGTTCCGACACTTTACGAAGCGCTGCTTAGAAGCAAGAAGATGAGAAGGGTGAAGCTTTCGTGCCTGAAAGGCGTTTTCTCGGGCGGCGATTCACTTTCCATAGAACTGAAGAAGAAAGTGGACAAGTTCCTGAGAGACCACGGGGCCCAGATACAGGTCCGCGAAGGTTACGGGACGACAGAGTGCGTAACGGCAAGCTGTCTTACGCCCAGAGACCTGCACAAAGAGGGAAGCATCGGCATACCTTTCCCGGATACTTTCTACAAGATCGTGGATCCGGAGACCAACAGGGAACTGCCTTACGGTGAAGAAGGGGAGATATGCATCCACGGTCCTTCTGTAATGAAGGAATACCTGGACGAGCCGGAAGAAACGAAGAACGCTCTCAGAAAACATGCCGACGGATATGTCTGGCTCCACACGGGAGACCTGGGTGTTATGGACAGCGACGGCTTCATATATTTCAAGCAGAGACTGAAGAGGATGATCGTGTCCTCGGGATATTCCATATATCCGTCTCAGATAGAAAACATCATCGACGCCCATCCGGACGTGCTCATGAGCTGCGTCATCGGAGTGCCCGACCCTTACAAGGTCCAGAAGGTCAAGGCTTACGTTGTTCTCAAACCGGGCGTGCGCGCTACAGACGAGATCAGGGAAGAGATCCGTCAGCACTGCGTGAAGAACATCGCCAAATACGCAATGCCCTATGATTTCGAATACAGAGACTCTCTGCCCCAGACCCTGGTAGGCAAGGTGGCCTACACGGTGCTG
>JAFYIC010000006.1 GCA_017538845.1 Bacillota bacterium
AGCCGTTTGTCCGTGAATTCAGCATAGACTATCTGCGGTGTTTCATCTGCCATTACCAGCAGATCTCCCCAGGGAGAAGCTGCGCAGGTGTGCCCCCATGCCTGATACGGGCCATTTTCGTCTCTTGCCGGCGATATGGCGGCAAAGAATACCTGGTTGTCCAGCGCTCTTGTCCGCATACTGATCTCCCAGTGGGCCGGTCCCGTAGTCATGTTGAAGGCCGCAGGAAGTATGATCATCTCCGCGCCTTCCAGAGCCATCTTTCTGAAAGGCTCCGGGAACCTTACGTCGAAGCATATTGCCACGCCTATCTTTCCCAGATCGGTATCGAACACAGTGGTGCTCTGGCCCGGCGAGAAAACGTCAGATTCCATGAACCTGATGCCCCCTTCCACGTCCACGTCAAAAAGGTGGGCTTTCCTGTGCTTTGCTATGAGATTTCCCTGACGGTCAAAGATGTATGAGGTGTTGTATATCTTTCCCTCATCATTTTCAGGTATCGAACCGCCGACAAGGTATACCCCCAGTTCTTTCGCGATATCCGAAAGGAAACTGTATGTCCCTGTTCCCTCAGGTTCGCTGTATTCTTCGAAATATTCCGTTGAGTACGGGCAGTTCCATATCTCCGGAAGAGCTATCAGCTCCGCGCCGTTGGAGGCGGCTTCTCTGATCATTTTGGCCGCTACTTCTATGTTCTTTCCCTTGTTGTCGGTGACAGGCACCTGACAAAGTCCGAGTTTTACTCTTTCTTTCATGCTAGTTCTCCTCCCGGCCTACGGCCGCTTTGAACTGTCTTACTATATTCAGGACTATCCGTCCGGTAAGTCCCCATACCACATTGCCTTCATATTCGAAAATGGGTACTTCCATCTGACCCGTTATCCACTTGTATCCTCCCGGAAAGCCGATCTTCTCAAATGGGAAATCTTCAGGCGGTATCACTTCCACCCGCACCTCCGGAAGTTCCGGATCGTTTTCCATGAAGTAGCTTACAGGTACTGTGAATATCCTTTCCACTTCATCTTCGCTGATTTCGGCGTTTTTCATCGTCTCTTCATCGATGGATCCCAGGAAACAGTGGATCTCCGCGCCGTTGAAATTATATATCATATCGATCTCAGCCGCGATATCGATGCTTTCTTCCGGTATGCCCAGTTCCTCTGCGGTCTCCCTCAAAGCGCACCGGCGGAAAGTCTCCCCCGGCTCCATCTCGCCGCCCGGGAAACACACTTCGCCCGGCTGCCTGTCGATATGGGCCGCCCTCTTCTCAAAGAGAAAATGGGTCTCTCCGTCTATCTCCACCATCAGCGCCAATATCGCGAAGAACTTTTTGCGTCCCATTATGCCCGGCTCTTTCTCGCTGAAAAACGCGCCGAGCCTGTCTTTCCATCCGTCTTTTTTACTCATGTATCATTCCTGTGTATGTAAGTATTTAACTCTGTTCCGGTTCACAGGGCTGTGTTTCTTCAGCCTGTTTTCTTTCTACGTCACGCTGCCACATGCCCTGCCTTATATTCATAAATGACGCCAGGAGCATGAGCACGATGCCAATATACGTGTTCCACATGAGATGCTCGCCCAGCACTATGACCGCTATTATAGGCGCGATGACTATCTTCAGGAAGAAGGTTATCGACCCCGTCACCGCATCTGAATTCTTGATGGCAAGGAAGTAGAACAGGTATCCCAGGCACGTTACCGCGAAGGACGTGTAGAGCACGATCCATATATTTTCCTTCACTCCCGCGATCACCGGGCTTCCGATGAAGAACATCACCATCAGCAGCGTCAGGGATCCGAATATGAAGCTGAGGCTGGTCTGCGGCATGATCCCTATCTTCACGGTTATCTTCTTGCCCATTACCGTATAAAGCCCGAAGAACACCGCAGCGGTAAGCGAAAGCAGCATGCCGTGGAGCGTATTGCCTCCCTGGATGTCCCACGGACGCATCATCAGTATTATTCCAGCGATGCCTATTATGATGACCTTGAGTTTCTGCTTCGTGAACAGTTCCCCTGCCATAAAATGTGCGAATATCATAGTGAATACCGGGTTCACTGAGAATATGACCGCCGCCGTGGAGGCGTTGGACCACATTATCCCCAGCTGGAACGCTACCGTGAAAAACGGCACGTTCATTACTCCCAGAAGCCACAGATACAGATAGTCCTTCCTTGTGAGCCTGATCCGGTTCCGCCGCAGTTCCCCGATAGCGATTGGCAGAAATACCAGTCCCGCTATGAAGAACCTCAGGAACGTCAGCTGAAGCGGATCAAGTTCGTTTCCCGCCAGTTTCAGCGCCGTTTCCATGGTCCCATAGAAGAACGCGGCCAAAAATATATACAGATATACTTTTTTCATTTTTTCTTATTCATGAAAATAAGGGCGGTGCAAGCACCGCCTCTCGTTGTTCCTTTCGTATTATCACTGGTTGAGTATGTTGCATCCCGAGAAGTCTACGCCGACCATCTCTTCTTTCTCTGCGCTTAAGGATACGATAAACTCAATTTCATGCTGTTCTGATATCTTTTTCAGTCTTTCTATGAAAACAGGCAGGTCTTCAAGTGTAACATCTGCGTGCTTCAGCAGACTGTCTATGTACATCGCTTCGATATCATGGTCCGAACTGATTATCCCGTATATGAAACCGATGTATTCATCACTGTTTGTTATCGCCGGATAATCATCCATGCAGACGATCCTGATCGTATGCTTTAGGTCGTACATGAGCCTTTCATTCTTGTTGATGAATATCAGACTTCCGTCCGCTACAAGCGCTCTTTCATTAGCGAGATCTATCATCTGCTTAGTCTTGCCGCTTCCTTTATGAC
>JAFYIC010000043.1 GCA_017538845.1 Bacillota bacterium
AGATACCTGAGGCAGAAAGAAACATCGAGAAAGAAGACTCCCTGGGATTCGATATCGAACAGATACGCGCCGAAGTAAGCCGTTGCATGAACTGCGGATGCGTAGCAGCCAGCCCGTCAGATCTGGCTCCCGCTCTTATCGCTCTCGGCGCAGAGATCGATACGACGGAACGCACCATAGACGCGGAAGATTTCTTCGCTGTCGGAATTCAGAGCTCTACTGTACTGCGTCCGGGCGAACTGGTCAAAGGAGTATTCCTCCCGGCGCCTGCACCCGGAAGAGTCAGCAGATATCTTAAATACCGTCAGAGAAAATCCATCGACTTCCCGCTGTTCTCAGCGGCGGTATCAATGGTACTGAACGACGGCACCGTTTCCGACGCAAGGATCGTCCTCGGCGCAGCAGCGCCGGTACCGGTCAGAGCCGGAGAAGCGGAGAAATATCTGGAAGGCAAAAAGCTGGATGAGGAAACAGCAGCCGAAGCTGCAAGGATAGCTCTGGCAGACGCCATTCCTCTGGGCAGGAACGCCTACAAGGTAAGGGCTGCCCGCGAATACGTACGCAGAGCACTGCTCGGGTGCCTGAAATAGCGCTTTCGGGCAAAACAAAACACAAAAAAGAGCTGCTGCCGGATGGCAGCAGCTTTTTTTCTTTGTAATATGTCGTCCGTCTAACGTTTCTTCCGCTCTGTAGTCAGATCAGCGGCCGGTTTTGCGCCCGCGCCTACAGCGTCTTTACGTACTCAACGATCAGGTCTACTGAATCCTGCAGATCCTGCAGATGTACAGTTCCTATCGCTGTGTGGATGTATCTTGACGGCAGTGAAATGGCTCCGGCCTTTACGCCGTCTCCCGATATCTGGATAGCATGTGAGTCCGTGGTTCCGCCTATCAGGACTTCACGCTGATAATGGATGTTCTTTTCTTCCGCAACTTCCATCATCTTTTCCGTGATCTCTGTCGGTACCGGGGTTCCCACGCACAGTTCATAAGCGAAGTCGAACATCTTTACGCACGCGCCGCCGCCGAACTTCATCGGAACCTGCTTTTCCTCAACGTCAGGTCCGAATGCAAGGGTAACGTCCAGTGACAGAGCGATATCAGGCTGAATCCTGTGCCCAACAGCAGCTGCTCCGCGGCATAACAGTTCCTCCTGAACAGTGCCTACCCCGTAGAATGTGACGTTGTCGACGCCTTCGTCATGGAGCCTTCTCATTACCTCTACCATGATGGCGCATCCGGCTCTGTTGTCGACGCTCTTTCCCGAGTAAGTATTGGTGCCGTTAAGATATTCGCCCTTTGTGGTCCATGATACCAGGCAGCCTGTGAGCACGCCCATATCGTTGGCTTCCTGCCTTGATGATGCCCCTATATCTATGAACAGCGTCGGTATAGGCAGTACGCTCTTCTTCTCTTCTTCGGTCAGAATATGGTCCGGCTTCGAGCCTGTAACGCCGTAAACCGGTCCCTTCTTTGTATGGATGCAGAGTTTCTGATCGATACACCCTCTGTCGTCGTGAAGGCCTATCGGAGCAAAACGCACCATGCCGTCTTCTTCAACGAAAGTAACGATGAATCCCAGTTCGTCCATGTGTGAGGCCAGCAGGACTTTCTTGTCGCCCTTACCTTTTTTCACGAAGATCTGATTATGCATATTGTCTTCGAAATATTCGTCATAGTAGCCTTCCATCTCCTCTTTGATAGCCGGTATGATCGTTCCGTCCACCTCATATCCGGAGATACCGATCTCGTTGTCGAATCTCTGCAGAAGTTCTTTCAGGTTTTTACATGCCATGTTTATTTCTCCTTTCAGTATGGTTCACGCAGAAAAAATACATCTATCGAAAACCGTTGTCACATACAATCAGTTTTGTTGTATAAACACATTATACAACTATAAAAAACTGTTGTACACACACAAATCGTTTGACAGATATCTTCTCTCTAATGTACACTGAAATCGCTTTTATAAGGTAGAATCCAAAGTATTATTAAAAAGGAGCATGATCATGAAAATAATTGACAAATCAGTTTTGACATTTGATAAGAACAATGAACCCGTTGCGAAGGCAGAACCGGGCGAAGTCCTCAAGTTCTGTCCCATGGACTGTTTCTCGAATCAGGTCCTGGACGAAAACACGACAATCGATAAGATTGACATCAACGAGTGCAACCCGGCCGCGGGTCCGGTATACATCGAAGGCGCAGAGCCGGGTGACGTACTGGCAGTGGACATCCTCAACATCGACGTTGCCGAACAGGGCGCAACGGTCATTTTCCCGGGCGTAGGCCCTATCGTTGACAGCTGCGAGCTGAGAACAAAGATCATACCTGTAAAAGACGGGGTGGCGACCTTCAATGACGTGCAGTGGCAGGTCAACCCCATGATCGGCGTTATCGGCACATGTCCTGCAGGCGAGCCTATCCCCTGCGGTCACCTGTTCGAGCTCGGCGGCAACATGGACAGCCACGTTATCACCAAGGGCTGTACCGTTTATCTTCCGGTGGAAGTTGAAGGCGGTCTCCTTCAGATGGGCGACCTGCACGCTTCCATGGGTGACGGAGAGATCACCGGTACCGGTATCGAGATTCCGGGAGAGATCATCGTGAAGACCCGTCTTATCAAGCAGTTTGAACTTAACTGGCCGGCAGTTGAAGATAAGGATTTCTGGTATGTGAACACCTACAACGTTGATCTTGGTCAGGGCATCAGAGACGGTCTTACGGAAATGCAGCGTCTCGTATCCAACGCGTACGGATGGGACGTGACAGACACAGCTCTGTACTTCACTCTCCAGGCGGACGTTCAGATCAACCAGAGCTGCCTCGACGGAGAGCTGGGCAACTCACTCAGGATCGCCGTACCGAAGGTGAACAACAAACCGCCGCTTATCAAATAGCATACTGACGCAGCAGTGCAATGCGCCATAAACTTAAGACAAACGCGCCATCAATTTAAGACAAAAGATCGAGGGATAGTCGGCGGACTATCCCTCTTCTATTTCCTTCAGTACATGTTTTTTCGCGGGCCCTCGTCCGGCATGGTCCTGCACGCTCCACGTATTATTTGCAGATTCCCGCAGCTTCATCTCACCCGGCCTTTCTACAACCTCGGGAGGATCATGGTCCTGATCACGCTGTCTACCCGATTCATATCCAGGTTATTAT
>JAFYIC010000044.1 GCA_017538845.1 Bacillota bacterium
AATTATGCAAAGAAAAATCCCCAAAGAACATTGGACCAGTTTATATTATTAATGCCATGTTCTTTGTAAGCGGAGGAAAAGCGCCTATTTATGATGCGTTCGCTCACAAAGCTGTCAGATCTCTTGTGATGGATATAGCACCAAGTGAAGTGTATTTAGGAGGTAATCCTGATAAAAATGAAACCAAAAATGTCGTGCTAATGTATCAGGAATATATGACTCTTTTAAAGAAAGTCTTCAGTTGCACTTTCAAAGATAAGACCCAAAATGATATGTTTATTAGTCGTGAACTAGACAGAGCTTTATGGGTATATGGCCATTCCACAAAGAAATGGACCAAATTCTAGCATAATACCAGAGCAAGGTGAAGGACCCGCGGGTTTCCGCGGATCCTTTTTTTGTTGTCTTGGATGGCAGCCTCGGTGTTTTTTCCGGTGCAGTTCAACTTCTGCAGTTGATGATAAAGACTAAAAGTGTCATAATAAATCAAGAAGTTTAATGACACAAGGAGATCAAAATGAAACTAGGAATAGTCGGGCTCCCCAACGTAGGGAAGAGTACACTTTTCAATGCAATAACTAAGGCGGGCGCTGAGTCGGCCAACTATCCTTTCTGCACCATCGAGCCTAACGTGGGAGTTGTGGCGGTGCCGGATGAGAGGCTTCAGGTGCTCCACGAGATGTATGACTCAAAGAAGACCATACCAACGACTATCGAATTCTATGACATAGCCGGTCTTGTGAAAGGCGCTTCAAAAGGCGAGGGCCTCGGGAACAAGTTCCTGGGTCACATCAGGGAAGTTGCGGCCATCGTTCACGTAGTAAGGTGCTTCGAGGATCCCAACGTAGTCCATGTGGACGGCAGGATAGATCCTATGTCGGATATAGAAGTCATCAACATGGAGTTGATACTTTCGGACATGGAAGTGCTGGAGCGCAGGATACAGAAGACCACCAAAAACCTGAAGGGTGATAAGAGCCTGCAGAAGGAACTTGACATACTGAAGAAAGTCTATGATTTTCTTGGGGAAGGTAAATCCGCAAGAGCTATGGAACTGGACGATGATGAAGCGGCTTTCGTAAAAACCCTGGATCTGCTTTCATACAAACCGGTTATCTACGTGGCCAACGTATCGGAAGACGATGCGGCAGACGATGCTGATAATGATATGCTCAAAGCCGTCAGAGAATTCGCGGCGACCGAGGGATCAAGCATGGTCAAGGTAAGCGCCGAGATCGAATGCGAACTTTCCGAACTGGAAGACGATGAAAAGGCTCTGTTCCTGGAGGACATGGGCATAAGCGAATCCGGCCTGGACAAACTGGTCAAAGCTTCATACAGTCTGCTCGACCTGATTTCATTCCTGACGGCGGGAGAACCGGAAGTAAGAGCCTGGACCATCAAGCGTGGTACGAAAGCACCACAGGCTGCGGGCAAGATACACACCGATTTCGAGAAGGGCTTCATCAGAGCGGAGACTATCGCTTACGACAAGCTCATCGAGTGCGGCGGTAATCTAGCCACTGCCAAGGAAAAAGGTCTCGTTCGTTCGGAGGGAAAGGATTACGTAGTCAAAGACGGCGACGTGATGCACTTCCTGTTCAACGTATAGGACTGTGCGTAAAAAACAGGGCAGCGACCTTGCATGTTCAAAAAACAAAAATACTGCGGAAGAGCATCGCTCCGCCGCAGTTTTATATTACTCAGTTTCTATTTGAACTCATCATAGAAATTATCGGACCTTGTCACCGTATTAGGCGGCGCCGAATCCAGTTTCTCGTTTTCAATGCCCAGGATGGTCTCCGGTCTTACCCACGGGCGGTCCTGTATGCCGCTGGTTTCCTCGTGAGTCAGGTAGCCTTTGTATGTGACCATGCTCCGCCTCAGGAACCCGTCTGCGATACATGCTCCCGCAACGCCCTTGTTCAGCAGTGATCTGAAGTGGGGCAGAAGTGATGCGGCATAAGCCACTGACGCCGAGCCTGCGATAGCTCCCGGTATGTTGCTTACGCAGTAGTGTACTACGCCTTCTTCAACGTATATAGGATCATCATGAGTCGTCTCGTGGAAAGTCTCGATGCATCCGTAGTCGTTGCTGATGTCGCAGATGACAGAGCCTCTCTTCATTGAGGCTACCATCTTACGGTCGATCATGTATTCCGTGGCGTCCTTGGGCCATCTCACACAGTTGAGTACCAGGTCAGTCTCGGGCAGGACTTTCTCCAGGTTGAATCTGTTGGAAATCATGGTGTTGACTTTTCCGTCATATCTGTCTTCAACTCTCCGGAGTGTACCCACGTTTGTAGCTGTGGCAGTCACTGTGGCTCCCATGTTCATCAGAGTCTCGATAGCGGCGCTTCCTACGACACCACATCCGCATACCAGCGCACGGACTCCCGGTGCTCCGCCAAGTCCGTTGACGAATTTTCCGCTTCCGCCGTTATTGCTCATCATTGCCCAGAGGCCCATGAATGCTCCGGCTTTTCCGGCTGCTTCGCAGTTGGGCGATCCATATCTGTGTGAATCTTCCGCCGCGAAAGCGATTATCTTTTTCTCCAGAAGCTTATCAACTTCTTCCTTGTGGGCGGCAGGATGTACACAGCAGAAAAGGATCTGATCTTCTCTCAGAAGATCGTATTCTTCCGGCTCTATTTCCTTTACCTTGGCGACCATGTCGCACTTTTCCCATATTTCCTCGTTGGTATCGATAAGAGTCGCGCCTGCTGCAGCGTATTCTTCGTCATCGAAGCCCGCTTTGTAGCCGGCGCCTTTGGCAACGTACACCTCATGGCCGTCGCCTTTGATGATATTCACCTCTGCCGGCGTTGCAACTACGCGGTATTCTCCGTTTTTGATGTCCTTAAGTATTCCGAATTTCATTTTCGTCTCCTGTTCTGTTCGATATACATGCGGCCTGTGCGCCGCAAGAATGATTTTAACACAATCGCGCCGCATATCAAAGAATGATTTGACAATGGGGATGCCCGCGGGCGGTATGCGTGATAAAATATCACCATGAAATACGAAAAGATATGCAAAGCAGAATTCATTGAAAGACCAAACCGCTTTGTGGCGGTAGTCCGCCTTAAGGAAGACGGAAGAGTGGTTCGCGTACACGTGAAGAACACCGGCCGCTGCCGTGAGCTTCTGGTACCCGGCGCGGAAGTGATCCTTGAGGATTTCAGGGACAGAATGGGCAGCCGCAAGATGGAGTATTCCCTGATCGCGGTATACAAAGGCGATCTGCTGATCAACATGGATTCCCAGGCGCCCAACATCGTTGTGGGAGAAATGCTGAGAGAAGGCAGACCCGAACTGCCCGGACTGGAATACCCGCTGAGCCTCATAAAACCGGAGGCAAAGTACGGCGATTCCCGGCTTGATTTTTACGTGGAAGACGCAGCGGGCGCGAAGGCTTTTATAGAAGTGAAGGGCGTGACCCTCGAAGAAGAAGGCATAGTCAGATTCCCCGACGCTCCGACGGAGCGGGGGACGAAGCACCTGAAAGAACTGGTGAAAGCCGCCGGGGAAGGGTACGGGGCCTACGCTGTTTTCGTAGTTCAGATGGACAGGGCAGAGAGATTTGAGCCCAATGAAAAAACGGATACTGCTTTCGCGGAAGCTTTTCATTACGCGTGTGGTCACGGAGTGGAGGCACTGGCATACACCTGCAGCGTCGGAGAAGACAGTATGACCATCAGCAAACAGCTTGATCTTTAGATAATTTCAACGTTTTAAGGGGGAAATCTCGCCTAAGAAAAAAGGCTACATAGTGTGCTCGGCTTCCCGGCCGGGCACTATATATTGGGGAAAATGGACCTGATCCGATTTTTCGCGACCTGAAAATGGTTGGAAAATGGAAAACAAGGCCCATTTTTTTATATGCAGTGGTTGTAAAGTGGAGGAAAGTGGTGTAGAATGGTTACACCAAAATAGTATAGGATACTTGTCTCCAGCCGTAGAAAACGGGCGGAAACGGCAATCGGAAAGAGGCCGGAAAGCAAGTGTTTGCAACGCATGAGGAGATCGCAAATGTTCATGGGACAGTATGAAAATTCAATAGATGCCAAGAACAGGATGATCATTCCTTCCAAGTTCAGGGAGGAACTCGGTTTTCAGTGCGTTCTGACCAAGGGGATCGACAAATGTCTCTACATCTACACCATGAGTGAGTGGGAGACTTTTGCCGAAAAGCTCAAGGCCCTGCCGGTATCCAATGAAAACGCCCGTAAGTTCGTGAGACATTTCAACGCCAGCGCGGTGAGATGTGAGATCGATAAACAGGGGAGGATGACCATACCTCAGATGCTCAGGGATTACGCATCTATCCAGAAGGAACTGGTCACCATCGGTATCATGAACAAGATCGAGATCTGGAGCAAGGACGAGTGGAACGAAGCATCCGATGACAATGAAATGGATCCTGCAGATGTAGCAAGAAACATGGAAGCATATGGAATTTAAGCACGTATCAGTTCTATTTGAAGAGTGTATGGAGTTTCTCCGTATAAGGCCCGACGGTGTATACGCAGACGGGACTTTAGGGGGCGGAGGACATTCCGAAGGCATATGCGAAAGATTGGATGACACAGGCTGTCTGATCGGTATCGACAGAGATGAAGATGCCATAGGAGCCGCCAGGGGAAGGCTCGAAAAGTACAGCTGTGAGAAACACTTCGTTCAGAGCAATTACGCCGACATCGCAGGCGTATTAGAGAGTTTGGGAATTGCCGGGCTTGACGGGGCGATATTAGATTTGGGGGTTTCGTCTTTTCAACTCGACAATAAAAACAGGGGTTTTTCATATATGCAGGACGCGCCTCTGGACATGAGGATGGACAGGGGCAGCGAATTAACTGCAGAGCAAGTGGTAAATGAGTACAGCCGTAAAGAGCTGTCGGAAATCATTAGACGCTATGGGGAAGAGAAATGGGCTTCCCGTATAGCAGGGTTTATCGAGAATGCAAGGAAAGACGGGCCGATCACCACTACCAACCAGCTTGTGGAGATCATAAAAGCCGCGATTCCTGCCTCGGCCAGAAGAGAAGGTCCACATCCTGCAAAAAGGACATTCCAGGCGATAAGGATCGAGGTAAACGATGAACTTGGCCAACTTAAACGGGCGGTCGAGGAATTCATAAAGGTCCTTAAGCCGGGAGGAAGATTATGTATAATAACTTTTCACTCTCTGGAAGACAGGATCGTCAAAGAAGCATTTGCTAAGCATGCCGACCCGTGTACATGTCCGAAGGACCTCCCTGTATGTGTATGCGGGAAAAAACCTGACATTACCAAGGTGACATCAAAGCCGGTCGTTCCGGGACCTGAGGAACTGGAAGCAAATCCCCGGGCAAGGAGCGCCAAGCTGAGAGTCGCTGAAAAGATAAAAAGTGTAAGTTATTTGGGATTTAAATAGACAGCAGTATTGACTGATGGTGGGGTGGACACAGTGATAGCAGCTGAGGAATGGTATCAGCAGCAGACCAACTATCAAAAATACGGACTGGACATGTCTCCTGAAAGGGAAAGACCTGTCAGATCCGTCAAAAAGAAAAGGCAGAAAGTAACTGCTAAGGACAGATCGAGACTTCTCGTTATCATGTTCCTTGTTGGTATGGTGTTCATCGGTGTCATCATAGTGAACGCTTTTTCGGCGACTGTGAATTACAACATCAACGACATCACCAGACAGAACGCAGCTCTGCAGGGTGAGATCGAAACACTGTCGGTTGAGATCAACAGCGCGAAGAACATTGAAGCCATCGAGGACAAGGCAACGGGGAAACTGGGCATGGTAGCCCCGGATCCCAAGAAGTCGGTATTCCTTGAGGACAAGGATGTGCCAAGCAAAAATCTGGCGAAAGCGCTGAAGAAGAACGCGTACAATTGATACGTTCTTCGCAGTAATAGTTTGACAAAATTTTCATTACCAAATTATTGCATAATGTAAAAGGACCAGATAACTTAGTGTTTTATTTGAGTTGTCTGGCCTCTTTTATTTTATGCACATGGTAGTAAAGGAACTGAATCATGACAAAACCCCTCATCAAGAGTAAGAAAAGAATTCTTGTTGTCTTTTCTATTATATTTTTTCTTATAGCCGCAATGTGCATACGCGTAGGCTGGGTGCAGATCGTTAAGGGTGAAGAGTACTCCAAAAAAGCGATAGAGCAGCAGACTAAAGACACTCCTGTTGCGGCAAAACGCGGAACTATCTACGACAGGAACATGACGAAGCTGGCCATCAGCGCGCCATGCTTTTCCATATGGGCAAGACCGGCTGAAATAGCTATGGGCCTTAAAGGCACGGAAAAAGAACTTAAGATCGACGAGACCGCATCCACTCTTGCCGACATCCTTAAGATGGACAAAGACGAAGTAAAAGAGTATCTGACGGCGGAAAAGACACTCATCAAGATAACGAAATACAGAGACAGGGCG
>JAFYIC010000045.1 GCA_017538845.1 Bacillota bacterium
CAGGAAGAAGTTGTTCTCACCGAAGATATCCCTGAATTCCAGGGCGTCGTTCTTTGCCCCTTCATAATCATCGTTGAGCAGCTTTCTCTGGACGTCTCCCGCCAGGCAGGCCGAAAGAGCGATTATGCCTTCGCTGTGCTCCCTGAGCACGTTCCTGTCTATGCGCGGTTTATAGTAGAATCCTCTCGTGAAACCGAGAGAAACGATCTTCATAAGGTTCTTATAGCCGGTATTGTTTTCCGCGAGCAGTATAAGATGACCCTGGTATTTGTCCTTTTCAGGGTCCTTGTCATCAAGTGTTCTCGCGACGGTATATACTTCGCATCCGATTACGGGCTTTATGCCCTGAGCCTTGCACTCCCTGTAGAAATCAATGACGCCGAACATGACGCCGTGATCGGTGATGGCAAGGGAGTCCATTCCCAGTTCTTTTGCCCGGGCGACTACGTCTTTTATCCTGGATGCGCCGTCGAGAAGGCTGTATTCAGTATGAACATGCAGATGTGTAAATGCCATTTGTATACCTCTCAACTGATTATATCACATGATTATCTGCTTTTTATAAATATAAAGCGGCGATGCCGGATGCACCGCCGCAGTTATTATCTTCTTCAGTGGGGAGACTATTCGTTGCCTGTTCCGCATGCAGGGCCGTCGCATCCTGCTTCTTCGTCGTCATCGTCCGCGTCGGGATCGAACCCTTCCAGACCTTTATAAGTCTTGCCGTTCTTCTCCGCGTAGTCGTAGATGGCGCATTTGATGGCGTGATCTGCCAGCACTGAGCAGTGGATCTTAACTGCCGGAAGTCCTCCCAGCTCATCTATGATCTCATTATTGGTAACTGCCAGAGCTTCATCCACAGTCTTTCCTATGATCATTTCCGTGGCCATGCTGGATGAAGCGATAGCGCTTCCGCATCCGAATGTCTTGAATTTTGCGTCGGTGATCACATCGTTGTCATCCACGTTTATGGTGATCTGCATCATGTCACCGCAGACCGGGCTTCCGTAGGTACCTATGCCGTCCGGGTTCTCGATCTCTCCCACATTCCTCGGATTCATGAAATGATCCATTACCTTGTCGTTATATATAGCCATTGTTACCAACCTTTCTTTTCTGAAACCGATGATATCTCTCTGAGTTTCTTAACGATCTCTGTCAGCTCACCGATGACATAATCAAGATCTTCCTTAGTAGTGAAATCCCCGATGGAGAATCTTACTGTGCCGTGTATCATTTCCACAGGTACTCCCAGCGCCGTGAGCACGTGGGAAGGCGTCAGTGATGCCGATGAGCATGCCGAGCCGGTGGAAACATATATGCCCTTGCTGTCGAGCAGAAGCAGTATTGATTCGCCTTCAATGTATTTGAAAGTGATGTTCGCGTTGCCCGGATGTCTCTTCTCCATAGTTCCGTTCACATATGTATCCGGGATCTTTTCAAGCACCTGCTGTACGAAATAATCTCTCAGGCTGCTTGAATGCTTTATGTGTTCGTCGAGGGTCTGCTCGGCGATCTCCGCAGCTTTTCCGAAACCGACGATGCCCGCCAGGTTCTCCGTGCCTGCGCGATGCTTGTTTTCCTGTGCTCCTCCGTGAATGTAATTGGAAAGCCTTACGCCTCTTCTTACATAAAGGGCACCTGTGCCCTTAGGTCCATATATCTTGTGAGCGGACATGGACATGAGATCCACGCCAAGATCTTTCACGTCGATTGGAACATTTCCCAGGCCCTGAACGGCGTCAGTATGGAAAATGATGTCCTTGTTCTTTTCTTTTGTCACTTTGACAAGCTCTTTGATGGGCTCAATGGTGCCTATCTCGTTGTTGACCATCATAATGCTTACCATAATGGTCTGATCGGTGATCGCGGCTTTCAGTTCCTCCGGATCCACAAAGCCCTGATCGTCTATATCAAGATACGTCACGTCAAATCCGTGCTTTTCAAGGAACTGGCACGAATGAAGTATGGCGTGGTGTTCTATTTTGGTCGTTATTATATGGTTTCCCTTTTTCTTCTTAACGTCCGTCACACCGAAAAGCGCCCAGTTGTCCGACTCGGTGCCGCAGGCGGTAAAGAATATCTCTTTTTCATCTGCCCCGATAAGTGAAGCCACTCTCTGCCTTGCTTTGGAAATGGCTTCCTTGGATTCCTGTCCGATGGTATAAAGACTCGACGGATTCCCGTAATGCTCCGTGAAAAACGGTACCATCTCATCAAGAACTTCCTTCTTGACAGGAGTGGTCGCAGAATAATCCATGTAGACCTGTCTCATTATTTGCTCCTTTTCTCTACCTACCCTATGATATTATACCAATCGCAAAAAAAAATAAACCGTTTTCAGAAAATAAATGGCATATGTCATGAATTTTTTGCAAAAAAAATAGAGCCGACATGAACGTCGGCTCCTTTTATCCTAACTCTTCTTGTTTTTCTCCGCTTCAAGCTCCTCCGGGCTCATATCCTCATCGAATCTGATCCGGTCAAGCTGCTTCCTTGTGTTCTGCCTTATGGCTTCGATGTATTCCTTCCGGAGCTGCGCCTGTTCCCGTTTTTCTTCCTCGGTCAGTCCCACCGATTTCTTCTTGGCAGCCAGCGCGTTTATCCTCTCTATCTTTTCTCTGCTTATCATTGAGTCACCTCCGCGGCCCGGGTTCATTTCATGGCTTCTTCCACGAAACGCACCATATCGCCCACAGTATTGATGCCTTTGTCAAAATCAACGTCAAGGTTCCTGTCCAGTCTGTCTTCAAGTTCCATGAAAACGGCCACCGTATCCAGCGAATCTATACCCATGCTCTGAAAGGTCCTGTCTTCCGTAATATCAGAGACATCACAATCAAGTCTCTCAGCAAGTATCTCAGCCAGTTTGTCAAAAACCATTCCTTTTCCTCCTGATATTCTATGGCAGGTCGAATTCCCTGTCTACGGATTCTCTCACGAACTGGAGATTCTTCTCGTTATACTTCATCTCATGATTGTCGAACATGAGGGCCGCGCCGTATATAAGAGACCTGACGACATAAAGTTTCCTGTTCCTGACATCCACAGGCATACCCACCTGTTTGCAGTACTTGAGCACCATCCTGCCGGTGGCGTAGCTCAGCTCAAATCTCATGTCCCTGTATACGCTGTCGAATTCCTCATCTTTTACGGTTATTATGGATATGAAATGGGGATTCTCGACCAGGAATTTTACGTACTCCACGCAGCTTTCCACCAGCGCTTTTCTTATATCTCCTCCGGACTGCTCAACTATCCCTCTCTGTATGTCATGCCACTGCTTTATCAGTTTCTTTATGATCGCCGCTATGAATCCGTTCTTGTCGCCGAAATGTTTGGCCGGCGCCGCGCACGAAACACCGCAGTCTTCAGCCGCATGGCGCATGGAAAACCCATTGAGCCCTTTCCTGTTTATCTCTCTTATTCCCGCTTCGATCAGTGCTTCTCTGTTGTTTGTCCTGTGACCTTTTTCAACTGTTCCTGCACTAGTTTCCATCACTTATCTTCCTTCAAATCGACCTTTCTTATTTTTCCGCTTATGGTCTTGGGCATCTCATCCAGGATCTCGATGGTGCGGATCCATTTGTATTCCGCCAGTCTGGAATTTGTGAACTCCTTGATCTCCTTCTCGAGTTCCCTGTTTTTTTCGTAGCCTTTTCCCAGAACGACTACAGCCTTGATGGACTGTCCCCGCAACGGATCCGGAACGCCTATGACCGCGCATTCTACCACAGCCGGGTGCTTGATGAGCACGTTTTCCACCTCATAGGGCCCTACCCGGAATCCTCCGGTCTTGATTATATCATCGAAGCGTCCGTAAAACCAGTAATACCCGTTCTCATCCTTCCACGCCGCATCACCTGTATGATAAACGCCGTTTTCCCATACGCTGCTGTACAGTTCGTCGTTATCCAGATAACCTGTGAAGACTCCGGCGGCGGCGTTTTCTTTTTCCGGTATGATGACGATCTCTCCTACCTCGCCGGTCTCAGCCACAGTACCGTCTTTCTTCATGAGCCTTACGTCGTACAGCGGGGACGCAACACCCATGGATCCGGGTATGGGCTCCACGCCTTTGAAGTTTGCTGTCACCAGGGTAGTCTCAGTCTGGCCGTAGCCTTCATGGAGCTTGAGTCCGGTTGCTTCGGTGAATTTTCTGAAAACTTCCGGATGAAGCACTTCCCCCGCTGTGCAGGCGTGCTTTACCGAAGGCATCTTCGGCATGCCTTTTCTTACAAGATATCTGTAGACCGTCGGCGGCGCGCAGAAAGTGGTCACCTCATATTTATTGATCACGTTCACCAGCTGCTTCGGGTCGAAATTATCGAAATCAAATACCATGACAGCGCTTCCCACCAGCCACTGTCCGTATATCTTCCCCCACGAAGTCTTGGCCCAGCCTGTTTCTGCTACCGTAAAATGAAGACCTCCGTCCTCTGCCTGATGCCAGTATTTCGCAGTGACTATGTGGGCCAGTGGGTAAGCGTTGTTGTGGATCACGCCCTTCGGATAACCTGTGGTCCCTGATGTGAAATACAGAGCGATAGGATCCGTCGCGAGTGTCTCCAAACGCTCGAACTGGTCTGAAGCTTCTTCCATAAGATCTGAGAAATTCACAAAACCTTCTATGTCCTCCTGAACAGACCAGAGCACAGGATTCTGTCCCGTCTTTGCAACGGCTTCCTTCATCCTGCCTGCCACGTCGTTTTCGGGAGTGCATATGATCGCTTTGAATTCTGCAGACTCAAGTCTGTAGACGATATCGTCAACGGTGAGCATATGTGTCACCGGGGTCATGACCGCGCCTAGTTTGTGCAATGCTACTGTCACTATCCAGTATTCGTAGTGACGTTTCAGGGATATCATCACCCTGTCGCCACGGCCGATACCGGCGTCCTTCATGACATTGGCCGCCTTATCCGTAAGCTTGCTCAGCTCACCGAAAGTTATTATCTTCTCGTCGCCGGCTCTGTTGCACCATACGATGGCTCTCTTGTCCGGCTCCTCCTCTGCTATTGCGTCAACTACATCATAAGCAAAATTGAAATTCTCCGGGTAATCGAGAGTCAGCTTTTTAAGTCTGCCGTCTTTATCGAATTCTTCTTTGCAGAATCGTTTATATATGCTCATTTTGCCTCCTCCCCGGAACTTCCGAAGGCTCGGAATCTCGCATATCTCTTACCGGTCAGGTCCTTTTCTTCCTTCAGTATCTTTATTTCACTGTAGAGTTTTTCCCTGATCATTCTGTAGTATCCTTTACTGCCGATATCATCTTCCGGGATCACGTCCTCTATTATCCCGTTGGCAAGAGAGTCCTGAGCCGTCAGTTTAAGAGTCTCCGCCGCTTCATCGGCTCTTTTCGCGTCTTTCCAGAGAATACTGGCGCATCCTTCAGGTGAAATGACCGAATAAACGGAATTCTCCAGCATCCACACTCTGTCCGCTACGGAAAGAGCAAGAGCTCCGCCGCTTCCGCCTTCGCCTATGAGTATGGAGATCACAGGCGTATCCAGAGTCATCATCTCCATGAGGTTCTCCGCTATAGCCTGTCCCTGACCTCTTTCTTCCGCTCCGACTCCGCAGAAAGCTCCTGACGTGTCCACGAAACAGATGACAGGTCTTCTGAACTTCTCCGCCTGTTTCATAAGTCTAAGCGCCTTTCTGTATCCCTCGGGATTAGGCGCGCCAAATGACCTCTTCATGCGTTCTTTCGCGCTGTGGCCTTTTTCAATGGCTACGACTGTTACAGGCATATCATGAAGAAACCCGATGCCGCCGACTATAGCCGCATCGTCCGCGAAACGCCGGTCGCCGTGAAGTTCCATGAAATTCCTGAATATATTCTTGATATAGTCAGCCCCTGTGGGTCTGCTGCTGCTTCTTGCCAGCTTTACTTTCGTATATGCATCCATATCAGGACCCCGCTTTGTGTATCTTAAGTACGTTGGTTATCACGGCTTTCAGATCGCTTCTGTCCACTATGGCGTCTATGAAGCCGTGCTGCCGCATGAACTCCGATTTCTGAAATCCCTTAGGCAGAGATCTGCCTGTGGTCTGTTCGATGACCCGCTTTCCCGCGAATCCCACAGTAGCGCCCGGTTCGGCGATTATGATATCCCCTTCCATGGCAAAACTTGCAGTGACGCCTCCCGTAGTGGGGTTGGTCAGGACCGTAAGATAAAACAGTCCCGCGTCGCTGTGACGTTTTACCGCACCGCTGGTCTTGGCCATCTGCATGAGGGAAAGAATTCCCTCCTGCATTCTGGCCCCTCCGGAAACGGTAAAGCCCACAACGGGCAATTTGTTTTCTGTCGCGTATTCAAATATGCGCGTGATCTTTTCGCCTACAGCAGTACCCATGCTTCCCATCATGAAATATGATTCCATGACGAATACGCAGCACTCCTGTCTGCCTATCTGAGCTGTCCCGCATATAACAGCCTCATTTTCATTGCTTTCCGCTCTGATGGCTTCCAATTTACTGATGTATCCGGGAAATTCTATCGGATCCTGTGATTCGATATCGGTGAACATCTCACGGAACGACTCTTTATCACATATGAGCTCGATGCGTTCCCTGCTGTTCATCCTGAAATGATATCCGCAGGTGCAGACATTATGCCTTGCCCAGAGAGCGCTTAATGTTATTTTCTTATGGCATTTGGGACAGGTCTTCGACGGCTGCTCGTTTATTTCCGCCGGCGCGATCTCTCCTCTTCCGCCTTTTTCAAGTTCATTTTTCGGTGCGTGTTTGAATTTCAGGAATGCCACGCCTCTCACCTGCTTTCCATAAGAGTCAGGTCATAGTTTCCTGACATGAATCTGTCGTCGCTTACTATCTCAAGCTGTTCTTCTATATTGGTCGCAAAGCCCTCTATTACGAGTTCGCACAGAGCGGCTCTCATCTTCCTTACTGCTTCTTCCCTGGTTCCTGCCGAAACGATGAGCTTTCCTACGAGCGGATCGTAACACGGTGATATCCGGGTACCCTGTATAAGATATGTATCGAATCTGACGAAAGGACCTCCCGGTACGTGAAGCATCTCAAGCCTTCCGGGTTCCAGCGCGTTGATACGGCATTCTATGGCCACGCCGCGCATGAAGACATGTTCCTGCCTGAAATCTATGGCAACGCCTGCCGCGGTTCTGATCTGCCACTTGACCACATCGCGTTTTGTCAGCATCTCGGTGACGCTGTGCTCCACCTGCAGCCTCACGTTCATCTCCATGAACCAGAACTCACCGTCCTTGTCGAGGAGGAACTCAAGTGTTCCTACTCCCGAATAGCCAACTTTTTTAATGGCTTCAACAGCTTTTCTGTGCAGCTGCCTGCGTTCTGCCGTCATAACTGCCGGTGAAGGCGTCTCCTCGATGAGTTTCTGGTGTTTTCTCTGGACAGAACAGTCACGTTCGCCCAGACATATAACGTTTCCGGATTCGTCTGCCAGTATCTGTACTTCTATGTGATTGGCCGGATAAATATATTTTTCAAGGTAAAGGGATCCGTCTCCGAAAGCGGCTAAGGCTTCAGCCTCGGATACAGGATAAGCAGCAATCAGTTCCCGGGCGGATGAAATGAGTTTTATTCCTTTTCCGCCGCCGCCGGATCGCGCTTTCAGCATTACCGGATATCCGGTTTCTTCTGCCTTATCAAGGGCGTCTTCAACTCCGGAAAGCACTTCGCTGCCTCTGATGATATTGAGTCCGGCCTCCTCCATGATTTCCTTGATCAGCACTTTATCGCTGAGTCTTTCCATGTCTTTTACGGAAGCGCCGATGAAAGCGATGCCGTTTTCCACGCAAAGACCGGCAAAATGAGCGTTCTCAGACAGAAATCCGTATCCCGGATGCACTGCCTGCGCTCCTGATGCCAAAGCTGTGCTTATTATTCTTTCCTCGTTAAGATAGCTTTCAGCGGGAGGCGCAGGGCCGATGCAGTAACTTTCGTCTGCCAGCGCCACATGAAGAGCATCTTCGTCCGCCTCTGAATAGACTGCGACGGTCTCTATGCCCATCTCCTTGCAGGCGCGGATTATCCTGACTGCTATTTCCCCTCTGTTGGCTATAAGTATTTTTGAAAACATTATTTTTTCTCCACGACAGCAAAAGAGAATTCTGCCTTGATGCAGAGTTTCCCGTCCACATAACCTTCGCCTTTGGCAAAGTAGAATGGGTGTTTTGCTCTCGTTATCTCACACTTTGTCTCGAAGAGATCCCCCGGTACTACCGGCGCTCTGAATTTCACATTATTGAGTCCCGTATACATCGGGAGCACGTCGTCAGATATCTTATCTGCCAGGAGCACGCATGTGGACTGAGCCAGTATCTCGCACTGGATCACACCGGGCACCACCGGATTCCCCGGAAAATGGCCCTTCAGGAACCATTCGTCCCCGGTTATCTTCAGTTTGCCGCAGGCAATGTCTCCTTCTTTTGTCACCTCATCAAGCAGGAGCATGTTGTCCCTGTGAGGGATTATGTTCTTTATGGCTTCTCTATCCATCTTCTCACCTCTTGATCCTGAACAGTTCCGTGCCGTAGTCCATCATCTGGCCGTCCTTTGCGCAGATCTCCACGATGGTCCCGTCTTCTTCAGCCGCGATCTCATTCATGAGCTTCATTGCTTCGATGATGCACAGAGTATCGCCTTTCCTGACTGTTTCGCCTTCCTTTACGAAAGGCTCGCCGCCTCCGTCCGGACTGTCATGAAAAACTCCTACCATAGGAGATGTGATCGCGCTTTCACCTTCAGCAAGTGGCTTTGTGTCAGCGGTCCACGCCCCTGCGTCTTCCTGTCCCTCCGGTCTTCCGGATACAGTAATATCCCGCTCGAGCTTTATGGTCGTGTCGTTCTCGCTGATCTCAAGGCCCGACAGACCCAGTTCCTGCATGAGTTTTGCGTATTTTCTGATTTTGGAACTATCCATCTTATTTAACCTTTCTTATTGCCAGACACGCGTTGTGTCCGCCAAATCCGAGTGAATTGGAAACCATAAGAGTCGGCTCCCATTTAACAGCTTTGTTCGGAACGTAATCAAGATCGCATTCCGGATCAGGCTCAAGAAGATTGATCGTCGGCGGGATGATGCCTTCTTCAAAAGCTTTCAGGCACGCGATAGCCTCCATAGCTCCCGATGCGCCCAGCATGTGACCTGTCATCGACTTGATGGAGCTTATCTTCATCTCTTTCGCCTTTTCTTCACCGAACACCTTCTTTACAGCGAGAGTCTCTGCTACGTCATTGAGCGGTGTGCCTGTTCCGTGGGCATTGACATAAACTGTATCTTCTTCTGTGTATCCGGCCTCCTCTATAGCCTGTTTCATAGCCTGTATAGCCCCGATACCCTCCGGATGAGGCGCGGTTATGTGATAGGCGTCGCACGTGGATCCGTATCCGCATATCTCGCCGTATATCTTCGCTCCCCTTGAAACAGCATGCTCGTATTCTTCAAGAACCAGGCTTGCTCCGCCTTCGCCTATAACGAACCCTGCTCTTCTCTTATCGAAAGGAAGTGACGCCGCATTCGGATCCTCGGAAACTGAAAGGGCCTGCATGTTTATGAATCCCGCGACTCCTACGTCAGTTATGGCGGCCTCTGATCCGCCCGAGATCACCGCGTCTGCGTATCCGTGTCTGATGAGCCTTACCGCCTCACCTATGGCGCTGGATCCTGAAGCGCATGCCGTTACAGCCGGCATAGCCGGTCCCTGACAGTTATATCTGATGGCTATCATTCCCGCGGCCATATTTGCGATCATCTTAGGAACGAAGTAAGGAGATACCCTCTTGGGTCCTCTGTTATTGAGTTTGGTGTATTCCTCAGTAAGAGTCTTGAGCCCTCCGATTCCTGTTCCGAAATACACAGCTGTCCTTTCAGGCGCTGTGGTCCCGATCACGCCGCTGTCCTCAACGGCCTGCACGGCAGCAGCTACCGCAAACTGTGTGAATCTGTCTGTACGGGCAGTCTCGGATTTATCAAGGTATTCTCTCGGATCAAAATCCTTTACTTCGGCTGCGACTTTCGCTTTATATTCTGTGGTGTCAAACTGTGTGATAGGTCCGATGCCGCACTTACCGGCCAGCAGGCCGTCCCAGCTTTCGCTGAGGTCAAGTCCCAAAGGAGTAACTGCTCCCATGCCGGTCACTACCACTCTTCTGATCTTATTGTCCATTAGATCCTCCTTACATAGCTATTCCGCCGTCCACGCGGATGACTTCACCTGTTATATATCCGGATTCTATGAGAAACACAACGGCATCTGTAACGTCGTCCGGTGTCCCGACTCTTCCGAGAGGTATAGACGACACAAGCTCGCCCTGAGCCTCTATCAGATCTTTGGTCATGTCTGTGGCGATGACTCCGGGGGCTACCGCGTTGCAGGTTATGTTCTTACCGGCAAGCTCTTTGGCTACCGATTTGGTAAGACCGATGATGCCTGCTTTGCTCGCCGAATAGTTTGCCTGGCCTGCATTTCCCATCATTCCTGAAACGGAACTGATATTCACTATCCTTCCGCCTTTGTTTCTTATCATTATCCCGCAGCAGTGTCTGATCATGTTGAATGAACCTTTCAGGTTTATATCCAGCACGTCATCAAAGTCCTTTTCCTTCATCATTGCGATGAGTTTGTCCTTTGTTATGCCTGCGTTGTTCACGAGGATGTCCACTGTCCCGAAATCCTCTTTGATCTTTCCTACCACCTCTTTGGCCTGATCGTAATCTGCCACGTTGCAGCAGTAGCTTTCAGCTTTCACGCCGTATTCTTCTTTGCAGAAATCACACACTTCCTGCGCCAGCTGGCTGTTGCCCGCATAGATCACAGCAACATCCGCCCCCAGCATGGCCAGTCTCTTTGATATGACCGCTCCCATACCGCGGGATCCTCCTGTGACGATGGCTACCTTTCCTTTAAGCATCATTTCACCTCCGAGATCAGTGTCTCAAGATCTTCTTTTCCTTCCAGACCGAAAACACGAACGTCTCCGTTTATCTTAGTGATGAATCCCGCCAGCGTATTTCCCGGTCCCAGTTCTATGAACGTGTCCGCGCCGGCATCTATCATGTTCCTGATTATCTTTTCCCATCTGACAGGCGAGCACATTTGCCTGGCGATGGTTCCGCATACGTCACCGCCGTACTCTTCGCCTGTGCAGTTTGAATAAAGGGCGCAGGAAGGCGCATTGAAATCGCATTTTGCCAGTTCTTCTTCGAAAGCTGCTCCCGCCTTCTCCATGAACGGCGAATGGAAACCTCCGCTTACTTTGAGCGGTATGGCTCTTCCGCCTGCCTCCTTCACTGCATTCCTGAATTCCTTCATTTCTGCCGCTGCCCCTGCGACTGATATCTGTCCCGGACAGTTGTAGTTGACAGGATATACCTGCTCAAAGCCTGCGCATACTTCCTCAACCTTTTCCGGAGCGAGTCTGAGCACTGCCGCCATTGCGGTATCCTGTTCCTCTGACGCCTGCTGCATCAGAGCTCCTCTTCTTACTACCAGTCTGAAACCGCTTTCAAAATCAACGGCTCCCGAATATGTGAGCGCTGCAAGTTCTCCCAGTGAAAAACCGGCTGTCATGTCCGCCTTTATTCCCTTTTCGGAAAGCGCTGCTGCTGCCGCCATTTCCACCGCGTACATACACGGCTGAGTATTACCTGTATTTTTCAGTTCTTCATCTGTTCCTTTGAAGCACTGAACAGAAGTCCCGGGACGGATCCCGTCCGCTTTCTTAAAAACTTCCGCTGCTGCGTCCGATATCTCCGCCAGTTCTTTTCCCATACCGGGATGCTGTGCTCCCTGGCCTGCGAATACAAATGCTATTTTACCCATTTTGTCGCTCCTTTCAGAACAGGTTCAGCAGTCTCTATGAGTTCTTTAACGATCTCTGCCGCCGGCTGTACTTTCTTTACCATTGCAGCTGACTGTCCGGCAAGGAAGCATCCTTCCTCCAGATTTCCGTCAACCACTGCTTTCCTGAGAGCGCCTGTTCCGAGAGCCTCAAGCTCCTCATCAGGCATGCCGCCGTATTCCGCCTTCGAATACTCTCTGGCAAAATTCGTTCTCAGGCTCCTTACAGGATGTCCCAGTCTTTTTCCTGTTACCATGGTGCACAGATCTTTGGCCTTTATGATCTTTTCCTTGTATACCGGTGCGATGTTGCACTCTTCCGCGCTGAGAAAACGCGTGCCTACCTGAACTCCTTCTGCCCCCAACATGAAAGCCGCCGCAACTCCGCGTCCGTCTGCGATCCCTCCCGCAGCGATCACGGGAAGATCTGTTGCGTCGCACACCTGTGGCACAAGTACCATGGTGGTAAGTTCCCCCACGTGTCCGCCGCTCTCACCGCCTTCTGCGATAACTGCGGCCGCTCCTGCCCTGGTGACCAGTTTGGTCATTGCCACGGACGGAACCACAGGTATCACTTTGATGCCTGCTTCAAGCCACATCTCCATATACTTTGAAGGATTGCCTGCTCCGGTGGTCACTACGCTTACCTTTTCCTCTGCAGCCACCTTCGCGACCTCATCCGCAAAAGGACTGAGGAGCATGATGTTAAGGCCGAAAGGCCTGTCGGTTAGCGACTTTGCTGTTCTTATCTGTTCACGCACGAAATCGGCATCTGCATTTCCCGCGGCTATTATCCCAAGTCCTCCGCCTTCTGAAACCGCAGCTGCCAGTTTTCCGTCAGCGATCCAGGCCATGCCGCCCTGAAATACAGGGTACTTTATGCCCAGAAGTTCACATATTCTCGTACTGATCATTTCTGTATCCTTGCTTTTCTGATCCGAACAGTCTTACTGCTGCTTTGATTCGATGAATTTAACCAGATCTCCGACTGTCTTGACTTCCTGGTCAAGCTCGATCTCCATGTCGATCTTGTCTTCCAGATCCATAAGAAGCTCTACTGTATCAAGTGAATCGATACCGAGATCCTTGAATGTGCTTTCCATCGTTACGTCTTCAGGATCACACTCTACTCTGTCTGCTATAAGTTCCCTGATTGCATCAAATATCATTTTCTTACCTCCATTTTTTAACGGTTTTAATTTAAGTTAACAGTGTTAACCTTTCGTGCATTATACTTCATCTTCTGTGCAAAGTCAACCATAAGCACGAAATATAGTTTGCCTGTGTTATATGCATAAAAAGAAGGCGGGATCGGATTTCCCGCCACACTTTCCTTCTCCTTATCTTTTATCCAGTCTTATCTTCACCTTTTCCACAGCCCGGAAAATAAAGGAGGCATTCGTTTTGACGCCTTCTTTTTCTCTTGCTGCACGGCCGCAGGCAATAGCTGTGCGTATAGAACGCTCCACAGCCGCAGGACTGCTGGAAAAGACTTTCGCCACAGCCGGATACAAGCCCTTACAAACCAACCCGGCCATCTCTCTGTCCCTGTATGCAAGTTCTATCGCACATGCGAGATAATGATACCCCTTTCTCTCAGGCGGGATCCCTTCCTCATTAAGTACATAGGAAATGGCCGATGCAAGTCTTGTCCTGCCCACCTTACGTGGTGATACTGTCTTTGAATTTCTCAAATGTCTTATCTCCTATTCCGCTGACGTTTTTTATTTCCTCTATATTTGCGAATCTCCCGTTCTGCTCCCTGTAACTTATGATCCTTTCGGCGAGAGCCGGACCTATGCCTGTCAACGTCTGAAGCTGGTCGCTTCCTGCCGTATTGATATTCACCATGCCGGCCTGCTCCGTTGAAGAAGCGGATACGGAAGAGTCTCCGTAGCTGTCTTCGGAGGACTGCCCTGTATATGACCCTCCTGACGATGTTCCGCTTCTGTTTTTGAACGGTATGTCTATCTTCTCTCCGTCCTTTACTTCTGCAGCCCTGTTGATCCCGGATATGTCGGCGCTCTTCTTAAGTCCTCCCGCAGCGTCGATGGCATCCTGGACCCGGCTTCCCGGAAGCAGCTGCACCACGTTGGGTTCATTCACCGCGCCGGATACATCGACCATCATCATGGACGATCCGGTCTGTGTGCCTCCGGCCGTACCGGTTTCACTTCCTGAGTCAGAATAACTATCTGTTCCGCCCTGTTCCTGTACGGTCTCCGTCTGTTCTGTCCCGCCTGATACCACAGCCTCCGCATCTCCGTCTTCACCGCTTTTTCCCGTAAAGACAAAAAAAGCGACCGCTATGATCACTATCACAGCAGCAGCCTTCACGATCTGTTCCCTGTGTGCAGCAAGGAACTCCCTGTTAAATACTCTGTTCATAAACATCCCCCTTTCATTTGTAAATATTTTACATTTCAAGGGAGAAATTGTCAATATATGGAAATTAATATATCAGAACACATAACCATTGTCAAAATTGATGGCAGTCCTCTTTATATCTATGTCCGCCCGCTCCGTTTCGAGACCGAAAAAACCGGTAAAAGCAGTTACCAGGAGTTCCGGGCTCAGGTTGGACCGGCTTCCGGCGTCAAGCTCGGCTACCAGAGTCAGCACTTCTTCCCCGTCTCTTTCCATGACACACATATCAAGCTTCCTGATCATGCCTCTGATGTTGATCTGCTTCATCTCTTTTGTCTTTTTCTGCTTCTTTTCGGCCATGATCTCGCTATTATCCATAAATTGTTTTATGTCAATACTATTTGCGG
>JAFYIC010000007.1 GCA_017538845.1 Bacillota bacterium
CTTTCCCTTTTACACAATAAAATATTTTACCATTTTATGCCCGAAATTTCAATGCAGCGGGGCGCTACAGCAGGGTCTCTTCTATGATCGTGGCCGCGTCTTCGATGCAGCCGTCGCAGCTCCTCAGCACTTTGCCTGTATCCACACCTTTGATCTCCCGGCAGATTACGGATGTGTTCTTGTCGATGAAAGCCTTAGTCATAGCCTTCATAAGCTTGTAGGTCTCCTTCTTGGTGGCAGGCGCCGCCAGGTTGCCATCGCTGTTTTTCATTCCGGCTACGCAGGCCATTCCGCTTACCGCGCCGCAGGTACCCATGGTTCCCATGCCGAACCCGAAGCCTTCGGTCATTTTGAAGGCGGTCTCTTCATCCACACCGAAAAGATCCGCGTATGCGCATGCAACAGCCTGAGCGCAGTTGTATCCTTTCTTGTGATTTTCAAGCGCTTTTACAACTCTCTCTGATTTCTGTGTCATTTGGTTTTCTCCTTCTTATGTGACGCGCGAATCGTCTTTCGCGCCGCTTAGACTTTGATTTTTCACGCATATGATATATACTTTGATTTGCGTGTGAATATACATATTTGTAAATTTACTACAATTATACACGACTTTGGGGTATAATCACAGTTGAAAGGGGATAAAAAATAATTTTTGTCTTGCATAATATTCATGAATTATGTATAATTATAAAATCATGACAGTAAATACGCTCTGCTGAAAACCATGCAGCAGCGCTTTTGGAATATTATCATATCACGGAGGAGCAGAATAATGATAAAAGTTGGAGTTGTAGGAGCTACAGGTTACGCGGGAAGCGACCTTATGCGTATGCTGGTGAAGCATCCCGAAGTGGATATCAAATACGTGACAGCGAACAGCTATGTTGGAAAAAAATACGCGGAAGTGTATCCGAACTTCGGCAAGCACATACCTCTTCTCTGCAGCCCTGCCGACCTGGAAAAGGTGGCGAAGGAATGTGACGTGCTTTTCACGGCGCTTCCGGGCGGCATGACAGCGGGACTACTGACGGAATCCATCCTGGACAACACCAGAGTCATCGACTTCGGCGCGGCCTACAGACTCAAGGACGTGAAAGTATATGAACAGTGGTACGATGAGCACAAAAGCCCTCAGTTCATCGAGGAAGCGGTATACGGGCTCTGCGAATTCAACAGAGACAAGATAAAGGACGCCAGACTCATCGCAAACCCGGGCTGCCACACCACATGCGGGATCCTGGGCACGGCGCCTCTTCTGAAAGCTGACCTTATCGACAGAAAGTCCATAATCATAGATTCCAAGACGGGAGTAAGCGGCGCAGGCCGCGGGCTCAACAGAGACATGCTCTTCTGCGAAGCCAACGAGAACACCAAGGCATACAAAGTGGCGGGCCACAGACACACTCCCGAGATCGAGGAACAGCTCACATACGTTGCCGGCGAGGACATCATCATCAGCTTCACGCCGGTGCTGGTGCCCATGAACAGAGGCATCCTGGCTACCATTTACGCCAACCTGAAGGACGGCGTCACCGAAGCTGACATCGCGGCAGCATACGAGGATATGTACGGAGATGAGTACTTCATCAGACTTTCCGAGCCGGGTACCCTGCCTGAGAGCAAGTGGGTCAAGGGCTCCAACTTCGTGGATATAGGGTTCAAGGTGGATTCGCGGACAAACAGAGTGATCGCGGTATCGTCACTGGACAACCTGGTGAAAGGCGCGGCCGGACAGGCTCTGCAGAACATGAACATCATGTTCGGTCTTGATGAAAAGACAGGGCTGGATCAGGTAACACCGTTCCCGGTATAGGAAAGCGGGGTCGACGAGGCGTTTGCGGTTTGCAAAATAGTTGCGGCTCGCGAAGTACTTGCGACCGGCGAGAATATACATCGGATTTTTACATAAGGAGAAACGCAAAATGAAACAGATAAACGGCGGTGTCACCGCAGCAAAGGGTTTCAACGCCCAGGGCGGACACGTAGGAATAAAAGCTGACGATATCAAGGATATGGCGCTCATCGTGTCGGAAGTTCCGGCAAATTGCGCAGCGGCCTTTACCACCAACGTAGTCAAGGCGGCGTCAGTGCAGAGAAATATAGAAGTAATGAAAAAACAGCCGAAGATCTGCGGAATCGCTGTCAACAGCGGCAACGCCAACGCCTGCACCGGCGAGGAAGGAAAGGCTTCCAACCTGGTGATGGCGGAAACTCTGGCGGCGCAGATCGGCTGTGATACAAATCAGGTGCTGACAGCATCAACCGGAGTCATCGGCGTGCAGCCTGACCCGGCCGTATACGAATCCGGCATAAAGGAACTTTTCCCGAAGATCTGCGGATGCGAAAAGGCGGCCGAAAACGCCGCGTGGGGAATCCTGACTACGGACACCCACCCCAAGCAGATCGCGGTAGAAATCGAGATTGGCGGCAAGACAGTGACCATCGGCGCCATGGCAAAGGGCACGGGAATGATATGCCCCAACATGGCCACCATGCTTGCTTTCGTGACCACCGACTGCTGCATTTCAGCCGGGATGCTGGATAAGGCTCTCAAAGCCACCATCGGCACCACATACAATATGGTTTCCGTTGACGGGGACACTTCCACCAACGACTCCATCTTCCTGCTGGCAAACGGCCTGGCGGAAAACGCCGAGATCACAGCGGAAGGTCCGGATTACGAAACATTCAAAGACGCCCTTTACTTCGTCAACGAGTATCTTGCAAAAGAGCTGGTTCGCGACGGCGAAGGCGCCACAAAATTCATAGAGACGGAAGTTATAAACGCTGCGTCCGAGGACAAGGCAAGAGCCATCGCCAAGTCGGTGATCAAGTCTTCACTTCTGAAGGCGGCCATCTTCGGCTCCGACGCCAACTGGGGAAGAGTCCTCTGCGCCATGGGTTACAGCGGCGAGGATTTCGACCCGGAGAAGGTGGACGTGACGTTCAGAAGCGCCAAAGGCGAGCTGGAAGTACTGAAGGAAGGCACCCCTATAGTCTTTGACGAGGACAAGGCCCTGGAGATCCTGGGTGAGGATGACATCACCATAATCGCCGACCTGAAGGAAGGCGCAGCATCCGGCAAAGCCTGGGGATGCGACCTCACTTACGAATATGTTAAGATAAACGGAGAATACAGATCATAAATGCCTGAAGCTCCCGCCGGCCGGGAGACGCATTAGCTGTACCTGTCCTGCACGGGCAGGAATATAAGGAGATTCTGATATGATTTCATATGCTGAAAAAGCGCAGATACTGGTAGATGCTCTGCCATACATCAAAAGGCTTAACGGCAAGACCGTCGTTATCAAGTACGGCGGCAGCGCCCTCACCAACCCGCAGGTGAAAGATACCATCATCAACGACATCGCTCTTATGAAACTGGTAGGTATGAAACCTGTACTGGTACACGGCGGCGGACCGGAGATCAACGCCATGCTTGACAGACTGGACGTGAAGTCTGAATTCGTGGACGGACTGAGAGTCACAAGCGACGACGCAATGGAAGTAGTGGAAATGGTACTTTCCGGCAAGGTGAACAAGTCCATCGTTTCCGAGATAGAGACCAAAGGCGTCCGTGCCATCGGTATCAGCGGAAAAGACGGCGGCACCATCAGAGCCCACAAACTCGAGAAATCCGGCACCGACTACGGTCACGTAGGCGAAGTGGATACGGTGAACACCCAGCTTCTCTGCTCCCTTATCAACAACGATTTCATTCCCGTCATCGCTCCTATCGGACAGGACGATGAGGGAAACACATACAACATCAACGCAGACTACGCTGCCATGGCAGTGGCGGTGGCCCTGAAGGCCGAAAAGCTCCTGTTCCTGACAGACGTACCGGGAGTCCTGAAAGACGTGGACGATCCGGATTCGGTGATTAACTTCATGGGACTTGAGGAGATCGATCCCCTCATCGCAGACGGAACTATCTCAGGCGGCATGATCCCCAAGATCGAATGCTGCAGATCCGTTGTAAAGCAGGGCGTAAACAACGTCCACATCATCGACGGCCGCGTGGAAAACTGCCTGATTCTGGAGATCTTCACTCCGATGGGTATCGGCACCATGGTGGAAAAGGATATCCGCAAACTGGACTGACGTCCCGAACGCGAAAAAAACAAACGATGACCTGCTGCAGGCCCGACCTGCAGCACATATTTTTAAGGAGAGAAAATGAAAGCACAGGAAAGAGGAGACAAAGTACTTATCAACACATACGGACATTTTCCGGTATGCATAGAACGGGGCGAAGGCGTATGGATGTACGACGACGAAGGAAAGAAGTATCTGGACTTCGTTGCCGGCATCGCCGTAAACTCGCTGGGCTCGGCCCACCCGAGGCTCGTAAAGGCCATCGCGGACCAGGCTGAGAATCTGATCCACTGCTCCAACCTTTACTACACGGACTAGCAGCTGAAGCTGGCCGAGATGCTGACGGAAAACACCGACTTCGACAGAGTGTTCTTCTGCAACAGCGGAGCCGAGGCCATCGAAGGTGCCCTGAAGCTCTGCAGGAAATATGCGGCCCTGAAGGATCCGGAAAAGACGCAGATCATAGCCATGGAGAATTCTTTCCACGGCAGGACCTACGGATCCCTTACCGTAACGGCCCAGCCCAAGTACCAGAAGAACTTCGGACCTATGGTCCCGGACGTACTGTACTCGCCGTATAACGACTTTGAGGCTCTGGCATCAAAAGTCACAGATAAGACTGCAGCCATCCTTATGGAAGTTATCCAGGGCGAAGGCGGCATCACGCCGGCCGACGTGGATTTCCTTAAAAAGACGAGAGCCCTGTGCGATGAGAAAGATATAGTGCTGGTATTCGACGAGATCCAGTCCGGCGTAGGCAGGACCGGAGACCTTTACGCGTACATGACCGTTGGCGTAGTGCCCGACGTGATCACCAGCGCCAAAGGTCTGGCGGGAGGCGTTCCCATCGGAGCCGTACTTGCAAAAGAAAAGGTGGCGGAAGCTTTCACACCGGGAGACCACGGCTCCACATTCGGCGGCAACCCGCTGGCATGTTCGGCAGGACTGGTAGTTTTAGACGAGCTCCTCAACAACGGCGTGCTGGCCAACGCGAAAGAAATGGGAGAATTCCTGGGCGAGACCCTTGAGAACCTCAAGGCAAAGCACCCGAATACCATAAAGGAAGCCCGCGGCCTGGGACTCATGCGTGGCATAGAGCTGACCTGCGAGCCTAAGGAAATCATAAACAAGTGTATCGAGCGGGGACTGCTCCTCGTAAGCGCGGGCACCAACGTGATACGCTTCGTACCGCCGCTCATCGTCAACGACAACCAGATCGCCATCATGGCGGACATCCTTGACGACGTGCTGACCGAATTCGAAACAGGCTCCTGTGAAAAGGAATCGATACATCAATAGCAGTTTTGAAAATCCTTTAATAATAGAGCCCACAACTTTTAAGCCCTTTTTCATATATAGAAAAAGGGCTTAATTTTTCAATGCCTTAAAAACTGACCGGCGCAATATAATGAGCTATGCCTGGCGCAGATATAGTGAAGGCTGGCCGACACATGCTTCATTTTAAAGGAGTTTACCGTCTGTTGAGACTGTAACTACCTGTATGGGTATATCTTTTCCGCTGTTTTCAATTGCTTTTCTTGCCGCGCGCTCAATGCCTCCGCAGCACGGAACTACCATGCGGAGAAGAGTCACGCTCTTGATATCGTTCTCTTTGATGATATCCGTAAGCTTCTCTGAGTAGTCCACTGCGTCCAGCTTCGGGCATCCGATGGCAGTTATCCTGCCGTTCATGAACTCCTCGTGCATACCCGCGTAGGCGTAAGCCGTACAGTCGGCAGCGATCAGAAGGTCCGCTCCGTCAAATACCGGAGCCTTTGGAGGAAGCAGTTTGATCTGGCAGGGCCACTGCTTCAGGCGGGACACGTACTCAGCCGGGCCTGCCGCCGAGTTATTGTCGCAGTCCCCCGCGCATTTATCTGCCGCGCCATCCAGCGCTTTGTCAGATGAAGCCTCTCCGCCCCTGTCCGCAAAACTCTCCAGCGCAGGACAGCATCCATGAGCGGTTTCATTTGGTGCAGATTCTTCCTTCGCTCTTTTCACTGCCGCCTCATCATAGGCCGGAGCTTCTCTGGTCTCAAATGTGATAGCGCCTTCAGGACATGCGGGCAGACAGTCACCAAGTCCGTCGCAAAAATCCTCGCGAACAAGTTTTGCTTTTCCATCTATGATTTTTATGGCGCCTTCATGGCAGGCGTTGGCGCACATTCCGCACCCGTTGCATTTTGCTTCGTCTATTTTGATGATCTGCCTCTTCATTGTTTTGCTCTCCTATTTCTTCCATGGGCCGTCTTTGTATTCCTTGCCCTTGAGTTCTTCTACGTCTATACGGATGACCTGAGTTTTTTCGAATGCAGCTTTGATGAATTTTGCGCCGCCTTCCTGGAAATCAGCTGAAAAATGATCGATGAATCCCTGAAGGGCCTTTCTCTTCTCATCTTCGTCCTCTACGAAAACTGCCTTTCCAAAAGCAACGAAGCTTTCGTATGCTGCAGTAAATTTTGAAGGCAGAACTTCCGCGCTTACGATGGCTGACAGGCAGACTTTATTGTTTTCTTTCAGCGCGTCGATCTTGTATCCGTACTTTGCGGCGTGCAGGTAAAATGCTCCGTCCATATATATGTAGTTGGTCGGCGTTCCGTAAGGATACCCGTCGTCTCCGATAACTGACAGCGTCGCGTGGTCACCTCTTTTTACCATTTCGATGGTTGCCTCCGGTGATGTCTGGCGGTCTTTCTTATACATTTCTCTGTTCATGATCAGGTGTCTCCTTTCTATTATCATGATGTCATCATACCTTCTGAGCCTGGGATACGACGTTGCGTACGCAACGTTTTGCAGGTATAATCAGAAAGAGAAATCACCGGGAGGCGCAAAATGAAATCACTGAACGCACCACAGGACATACCCCTGTTTGAAAATATAACCGCAGATGACCTGAAAAGCATACTTTCATGTCTGAACAGCTACGAGAAAACCTACCGCAAAGGTGAGATCATCATAATGGAGCAGGACTCCATAAAATACGCAGGTCTTATTCTGTCCGGCACTGTCCACATGATGAAAGAAGACATCTGGGGCCGGCAGACGCTGCTCGCCTACATGCGTGAATCCGAGCTTATCGGAGAGCTTTTCGCAGTCCAGAAATCGCCCTATTCCTACGTGTCCTTCATCGCGGCAACAGATGTCACGGTCCTGTTCATCGAAGCTAGGAACATCATCCACAGCTGCCCCAACCAGTGTATTTTCCACGAACAGCTTACACGCAATCTCTTCGATCTGATCGGCCGCAAGTCCATCCGTCTCATGGAAAAAATAGAGATAACATCGAAGCCCACCCTGCGGGAAAAAATCATGGCATATCTTTCTTTGCAGGCGCAAAAAAACGACAGCATGTACATCACGCTGCCGCTGGGCAGAACAGAACTTGCCAGCTATATAGGCGCCAACCGAAGCGCCCTGACCAGAGAACTGGCCTCTATGAAAAAGGAAGGTCTTATCGACTATGATCGAAACACCTTCCGGATACTTAAATAAAATTTACTGTCAGCCGTCATAAGGCCGGGACCGACTCGATCTTTCTACAGCTGCCTTAAAGCCGCAACCAGTTCAGTCTTTTCGTTGGCTTTGGCGTCCTTTTCCTTAAGGACTCTGGCCGGAGTTCCGCCTACGACTACTCCCGGCGGTACGTCTTCAAGCACTACAGCACCTGCTGCGACTACCGAGCCTTTTCCGACTCTCACGCCTTCTATGACTACCGCGTTGGCGCCGATGACCACATCGTCCTCGATGATGACCGGCTGCGCGCTCGGCGGCTCAACTACGCCTGCCAGCACTGTGCCTGCCCCGATGTGGCAGTTCTTTCCCACCGTGGCTCTGCCGCCCAGGATGGCTCCCATGTCAATCATGGTGCCTTCCCCGATGACTGCCCCGATGTTTATGACCGCGCCCATCATGATGACTGCGTTATCGCCGATCTCAACCTGATCTCTTATGATGGCTCCCGGCTCGATACGGGCGTTGAACTGCTTCATATCAACCATTGGGATGGCTGAATTGCGGCAGTTGTTCTCAAGGAAATATTCCTCTATGCTGTCGCTGTTTGCCTCAAGCGCCGGCTGGATGTCTTTCCAGTCGCCAAAGACGATTTTCAGATTTCCGTCACCAAAGACCTGGCATCCGGGAAACTCAACGTCCCCGCTGACCGTCATTGTCACCTTACAAGGCGTCTTCTTTTCTGCTTCCTGTATGAATTTTATGATTTCTCTTGCGTCCATTTTTTCCTCTCTGTATCTGCGTGCGCTGCGTTGCTGCGTCAGCTCGCATCACCCGCCGCCTGCTCACGCCGGGCTGCCTGCATTTCTATGCTTCTTCTCCGAAGAGCACGTCGTCCATTGTGTAAAGTCCCGGCTCCGCTCCGATGGCGAACTGGGCCGCTTTGATGGAGCCATTGGCGAAGATCCTTCTGGAGTTTGCGATATGTTTGATCTCCAGTACCTCTTCATCGCCTGCGTAGATGGCGGTGTGTTCACCTGTGATGGTGCCGCCTCTGATTGCGCTTATGCCGATTTCCTTGCCGCGCTTGCACATGCCGCTGCGGCCTTCAACGTGTTCGTATTTCCCTTCCGGATCCATGGCCCTGACAAGCATCTTTGCCGTGCCGCTGGGTGCGTCAAGTTTCTGGTTGTGGTGTTTTTCCACGATTTCCATGTCAAAGGAATCCTCAAGGATCGGCGTGATCAGCTTCAGAACCTTTTCCATGATGTTGATGCCCAGCGAGTAATTGCCGGAAAAAACGATAGGCAGTTCTTTTGCGGCCTC
>JAFYIC010000046.1 GCA_017538845.1 Bacillota bacterium
AGACCCGATCAACGAGTCTCCTGTTCTTTTATTGATTTAAGGCTGTCTGCCTTGCATAGTGCAGAGTATCAGTTTTCTCTGCGTCTTCTGAGGCCAAGACCTGCGAGAGCAAGCGCTGAAGTTATGAGTGCTATCCATGCAGGAAGTATGTTGCTGTCATCACCTGTCTGAGGAGCAGGTTCTGGAGCAGGATTTTTATAAGTGTTCACAAATGTGAACGTTCCTGAAGTAACCACTTCTCCGCTCTTCTTGGTGTACTCTCTCTTTGCCTTTACCTTACCCTCGTCGTCTAATGATACCGTTACTTTGACGAAGTATACCGTGTCGTCATATTCACAGTTCTTGTTCGTTCCCGGAACTTCTGTGATCCTGTACATGTACGGCTCATCCCGGACTTCATTTTCGGTAAATACGATCTCACCGAATTCACTTTCACCTTCGCCTGTAATGGTCGTTGTCATCGATTTGCTTCCGTTTGCTGCATTCGGCATCGGATTTGCATCCTCTTTGGCCTCAAGTTTGAAAGTATAGGTCTCTGCCTTCTTTGGAGCATCGCCCTTGATGACTTTCTTCACCGGTGGATCTATCGTTACGATACCAGGGTCAACAGGTGGTTCATATGTATTAGTGAATGTGAAGTACGGTTCGTCGCCCTGGATTTCTGCTGTAAGGTCGCCGTTCTCATCAGCTGTAACTTCTATCGTTACATCTCTGGTTGATTCAGGATCGTTCGTAACATTCTTCATGCTTCCGGACTCAGTGATCGTATATGTATACGTTCCCGGTTTCGTGAATTCGATCTCACCGAATGCGATCTTACCGCTTGCGGTATTCGTTACCTTTGTCGTATCAGGCAGAGGTATTTCGACGTCTTCCTCATCTGCCTCTTCAGTCTCAGCTGCCTTGGTGGACTTTACAGAGACAGTCTCAGGTTCGTCGGCCTCTTCTTCGGCTGATGCTTCAGGTTCGTCTGTCTCTTCTTCGATTATCTCCGGAGCGCTTTCAACCGTTGCTTCAGGTTCGTCCTGTACTACTACTTCTCCGGCTTCCGCGTTGGTGTCTTCGCTTTCATCGTCAACCACTGCATCTTCGTCAGCCGCCGCATCTTCGTCATCCGGTGCATCTGCATCCTGATCTGTCCCGGCAGCTTCCTGACTTTCCGCAGGTGCCTTTGTATCAGGAACTTCCTGTTCATCAGCAGGCTCTGCTTCTTCGTCTTCAGCCGGTTCAAAGCCCGTTCCCTCGATCGTGAAGAAGAACTTGCCTGTAGGCAGTTTTCCATCCCAGTTCTCAAGCACCTTCTCACCTACTATAAATGACGCTGCAGGTACAGGATCGTACTTGTTTGTTATTGTGTAAATATCGATATCGTCGATCGTTGTCTTATCAATAGTGGTCGTATATTTGTCAGCGTCAACTCCTGCTACGCCCGATTCTTCAACTGAATATTTAATCGCCTTCCCGGCTTTGTTCTTAGGAAGGTCTTCGAATGTGCCGCTCCACTCATTACCCTCATTCAGCTTGACTACGTTATCAGTTTTCTTGCCATCGGCGTAAAGCGTTACTGTGACCTCATCTCCTACCGGTCCTTCCCAATTCTTTTTAACTCCGACCTCAGTCTTCTCAACTTCGTGAGTATTAGTGATCGTTCCGCCATTCTTTGCAGTAGTCTCTGTACATTCATAACCCTCAGGTACATTATCCTCGCTTACGGTGTACTCGATTTCCTGATTCTGATCATCGTACTTCGGAAGTCCTGACCACTTGTAAGTCCAGGTCTTGCCGCTCTTTGTGATCTTAGGGTCAGGTACCTCTAAACCTTCAGGCGCATTGAGTGTGAGATCCAGTTTGCCCGGACGTATTCCGTCCTGGTTGTTTCCGTCTTCCCATACCTTCTTTACTGTAAAGTCTACGCTTGCATATTCATTGGTATATGTTACCTCGTATACCTCGGCATCATAGTTGTCTATCGTTCCTGTAGCTGTCTGCCCGTCCGTATTGAACGAACCCTCGCCGCTTGTGAGCTCTGCACTTGTAAACTTGTATCCGCTGAGACTTCCCTCAGTGAACGTGTACTCAGTCTCTGTCGGCAGGTTGGTGAAACGCAGGTTCCATCCGGCTTTCATCTTGACGCTGATCTCATCACCGCTCTTAGCATAGAAGTAGTCTCCTGACTGCGTAGCATTCTGTACTTCAGCATCGGTAGTAACAAAATTACTATCAGCATCTCTGATCGAGAACCATACCCAGTAATCCGAGTTGTGTTCAGGGTCATCAGTCGGTTCTTCTGCCGGAGCCTTGCTGTTATTTATCGTCATTGTGAACGGGAACAGCGCATCCGGATCAGCGCCTTCGCCCTCAACGACCTTGGTCAGGTTGAGGTTCGAACGACGGTGGTTGGTAGCAGTGAGTGCTGTTACTTCCTCATCGACATAGTAAACGCTTCCGTCGATCGTGTATGTTGTCTTACCTGTTGAATCATAACCGTTATCCTTATCTTCCTTGATCAGGATGGTCGGTTCATCGGCGCCGTCAATGATCATAGGACGTACGGTCGGAGCATGGAGCTCCCATCTGTACTGCTCGTCACCGAGTTCTGCAAAGCTGAAGTCGTGTCCCTTTGCATCATCAAGCGCTTTGCCGTCCTTGATGAGACCGCATGAGATATTGAAGTTGGTCTCCCAGTCAGGGCTGTTCAGGTTTGCTGTATAGAATGCGTTCTCTTTATCGCCGTCCATGATTACATCTAAATCAAGTCCGTTCTGAAGAGTCGGTGGCTTAGCACCTTCCCATTCCTTGTCAACTGTCATCGATGAAGATTCAGTCGTTACAGCAGGAGGATTCTCAAACTCTGATGTCTTAGGACCAGGGTCCGGAAGACGTGAATCCGAATATGTCAGCTTACCTGTCGTATTTGTTTCAAGGTTTCCGTCTTCATCAAAGTACTTCTGTGCTGCGGCCGGTACGACATCGTCGTAATCTTCGCCGTTATCAAGTCTTGCTTTATAGTCAAGCGCTGTCTGGCTTGGATAAACATCAAATGTTACGGAGTAGGTAACACCGCTTAACAGTGTTCCAATTTCATCGCCAAGTTCCCATTCTACTGCGCCATCAACTAACTGTGCTTCAGGAGGATCCTTGTCATAGAGATCGTTTGCTCCAGTCCATTCGTATTTGAATTTGCCCGGAGAAAGCGTTCCGTCTACAGTTACCTGCTTTGCAGTTGTCCCTTCTGTCCATGAAACAGTGCATTTGCCGTCACTGCCTTCAGTAACAGTATATACGACATCAGTAGCCTGACCGTTGATGTTCAGTTTACGTGTAAACTTGTTCTCTGAATTGACAGGAATCTCGAGCCAGTACTGATATGAGTCCTCGTCGACTCCCAAGAGTTCAACAGTGCTCGTTGTTCCGCCGGAACTTACCGTTACTTGGTTAGTAGTACCGTCGCTTATGCCAACATCAGTTATACCCATTGCTTCAACGATCTGATTGAAGATATCATCGATAGCATCGAGCAGTGCATCAGTACTATCTGCGCCATAGTAGTAATCAGCAGCATCGGTACGACCGAAATCATACTGGTTCGTCTGAGCAGTAGCTATGCTGTATCCATTAACGGTCCTGTGAGCATTATTGACCGAATAGTACATCAGGTCATCAAGCAGGTTCGCATCTGATCCGAAAGCATAGATACCGTAAAGCGTAACATTGTCACGCGACTGGATGTTGTATGCAGGTGTAGTTGCCGCCATATAGTGAGATCTGAAATCTGTCCACGGAGTATTAGCCCCCGGGTATGCGGTACCACCAGTCCCACCTGCCGTTGGGCCTCCGTCAGTGATGAGTATCACAAAAGTCGGATATGAAGCACGAGCAGTAGGGAGATTGTTGATAAGATTGTTAGCCCTGGTCAGTGCGGATGCCCAGTTGGTTCCGTTGTGACTGCTGTACTGGTGATAAGGGTTGTTGCCTCCGGCTATTGCGCCGTTATCATTTGTACCCTGGTCATAATGGTTGCGGATAGTTGTAAGGGCGTCCGTCCATCCGGTTCTCGTATCAGAGTCAGGTCCGAATCCAACTTCTGCCGCATAGATATCGACACCCTGATTCTGATACCCTATCAGACCGTTGATCAGACCATATACAGCGTCTTCCGCATGGTCGGCACGGCTTGTGTTGCTGTTCGGCGCATTGTACATAGTCATACTCGACGATTCATCATAAACGATTACCACATTTACGTGAGATTCGTTTTCCAATACATCGTCTGCATCACCCGTAACGGTGAGCTCGATCTTGTAAGTGCCGTCGCCGTTATCGGTTCTGGTCTTTTCGTGTGCCGGCACGTCGCCTTCTTTTGCATACGCAGTGCTGTGCGACAGCCCCGGTATTAATGTGAAGACCAGCATAGCCGAAAATACCAGGCATACTGCCAGTTTCACAATTCTCTTTGTTGCATCCATAATTTCTACTCCTTAGTGCGTTTGATAATAATTGCTTATAAAACACCCATATTAAATCAACATACATTATACCTCATCAATCGTTGTTTTCATAACATTTTTTGAAAAAAACATGTATATTCCAACCTTTTCAGGGGTTAAATTTATACATTCTATGCAAAATGTATAAATTTGCAATTTCAAAGGCCGTCATTTGCCGCCGGCCCCCCTGCGGAGACACCTTTTCATATAAAAACGCAGCCTGCCGAAGGCTGCGTTAACTGCTTTCTTTTAACTGTATTTTTCTTACTGTCTTACGACCGGCCTGATTATTCTTGCCAGCACAGTTGCAAGTGCGATCTTCAGCGCGTCTCCCGGTAGGAACGGTACCACGCACATTATGAGTGACGCTTTAAAAGCAGTCCCGCTTATATGCATGAACCATGCCGTTCCGAGAGCGTAGCATGCGGCAAGGCCCTGTACCATAGCCAGAGCCAGAATCGCATATACGACCGCTTTGCTTCCCTTTGTCCTGCGGTTCCTGAAATACGTGTCTGTCATGAGCCCGATTAGGAAAGCAGCGACTATGTATCCTGCTATGTACCCTCCTGTAGGCCCCGTGATTATGCCAAGGCCGCCCGTGAAACCGTGGAAGACCGGAAGCCCGGCTGCTCCCAGGAGCACGAATACGATCATGGATATGCTCCCGTATTTCCAGCCAAGGATGCTCCCTGCAAGGAACACTGCCAGCATTCCCAGATTCAGCGGCACCGGTGTGAAGGGCAGTGGGATGGATATCCAGGAGCACACTGCGCATACCGCCGCCATAAGGGCTGCGAGAAGCAGATATGATATTGTCGATCGCTGATATACAGCCTGATTGTTCATATATTTCTCCCTGCCGTGCGCCGGGCAGTCCGCGAATCGCCGGCTAGCCTGCGCGACATACTTATTCGCTGAGTCTTATACTTATCTCCCCTGTGGCGAGAGTTTCTTTCGTTCCGTCTTTGTATTCCACCACGAGACCGCCGTTGTCATCAATGTCCTTTGCGCGAGCCGCCTGTCCTTCGCCGCTGTCGATCCCGCCTTTGTACACCTGTATCTCCCTGCCTATGACCATGGAGTGCTTCCTGTAAGAATCAAGGAATTTTCTTTCCTCCAGGTGATGGGTAAGCGGTATGAACTGATTTATCACTTCAGCTACAAGGGCATTTCTGAAGAATGCTTCGTCGCTGTCTGTGAGAGAGCCTCCGCATTCCGCGATATCTTTAGGGAAATTCCTGGTGCTGCAGTTTATACCTATTCCAACGACCAGATATTGTATCGTGCCCGTTTCGAAATCCGATACAGCCTCCGTGAGAATGCCGCATATCTTCTTGTTGTTCAGATATACGTCGTTGACCCACTTTATTTCCGGGTCGAGCTCTGTAAGGTTCTCTATTGCTGAAACTACGGCTGTGGCTGCCGCGGTTGTTATAAGCCCCGCGTGAGATATATCGAATTCCGGCTTTATAAGAAAACTCATGTATATTCCCGTGTCCGCAGGTGAATAGAAAGACCTCCCCAGGCGCCCCCGCCCTGCGGTCTGCTCATTAGCTATGACCACGGCTCTGGACGGTATCGCCGGGCCGAAAGTGGCCAGTTCCCTGGCTTTGTCATTGGTCGATGTTACAGATCTGTACAGTTCGATCGGGATCTCTGAGGTTTCAGTGTCCAGATGGGCGCGGATAGCCGGTATCGAAAGCACGTCGCTCTGATTCGAAAGAGTATAGCCCCTCCTCGGAGATGCCATTATTGGAAAACCCTCTTTTCTCAAAGATTTGACCGCCTTGTTGATGGCAGTCCGGGATATCCCCATTTTTTCCGCAAGATCCTGGCCGGATACGGCTCTGCCTCTGTTGCTTTCAAGAATATTTAATACCTTTGACTTCGTTGACATCGTACAGGCCCCCTCAAGTAAGTAATACCAACATGTAAAAGCTCTTCTGTCTATTAATGCAGGGAACGGACCCCTGCATTAACATTATACTTAAGAGGAATGTTTAAGTCAACCGAGAATAATGGAATGGGTTACAATATTCGACAAAATCGCGATATTGTTTACATCTTTGAAATGCCTATGCGAACTGGCTGTTGTAGAGAGATGCGTAGAATCCGCCCTTTTCAAGGAGTTCTTCGTGGGTGCCGTGTTCCACGATGTCACCGTTGTCCAGTACCAGAATGGTGTCTGCGTCGCGTATTGTGGAAAGCCTGTGGGCGATGACGAAGCTGGTTCTGCCGCGCATCAGTTCTTCCATGGCTGAATAGATGAGTTTCTCCGTCCTGGTGTCTACCGAGCTTGTAGCCTCATCCAGGATAAGTATCGGGCTGTCTGCCAGCATGGCTCTGGCTATGGTGAGCAGCTGCTTCTGTCCCTGGGATATGTTGGAGGCGTCTTCATTGATCACCATTTCGTATCCGCCCGGCTGGGTCATTATGAAATGATGGATACGGGCAGCTCTGGCTGCGGCGATCACCTCTTCATCGGTAGCATCCATGCGTCCGTACCTGATGTTTTCCATTACAGGTCCGTTGAACAGCCATGTCTCCTGGAGCACCATTCCGAACTTGTCGCGCAGATCCTTCCTGCTCATATCCCTGATATTGACATCATCTATATATATGGCGCCGCTGCCAAGCTCATAGAACCGCATCAGCAGCTTAACTATAGTCGTCTTGCCTGCTCCGGTCGGGCCTACTATTGCTATCCGGCTGCCGGGCTCAACGGAATAGCTGAAGTCCTTCAATACCGGCACTGCCGGATCGTAACCGAAGGATACGTGATCAAAGACGATCCTGCCCTTCAGACCGCCGTTCGTTTCCGCCGGTGCTCCGGCCCCTGTTTTCGGTGCTCCGGTGCCCGCGGCTTCCGTCTGTCCGGTCGCTGCCGCAGTTTCTGCGGGTTTCTGCTCTTCGTCCTTTCTGGCTTTCGGCGCAGTTTCTCTCTTGTTGTTGTAAGCGTCCTCTTCCTCCTCTTCATTGAGGAATTCGAATACTCTCTCTGCTGCCGCAGCCGTGGACTGGAGCATGTTCACGATGTTCGCCACCTGCTGCAGCGGCTGGTTGAACTGGCGCACGTACTGTATGAACGCCTGTATGTTTCCGATGGAAACTTTCCCGTTTATCGCCAGAACGCCGCCCAGTATGCATATGCCTACGTAAGCCAGGTTCCCTATGAGCTGGGTCGCCGGCATCATCAGGCCGGACAGGAACTGGGATTTCCACGCGGATTCGCAGAGACGGTCGTTTATCTCATCGAATTTTTCCGCTGATTTCTCTTCTTTATTAAAGGCCTGCACTATGGTATGGCCCGTGTACATCTCTTCCACGTGGCCGTTGACTTCGCCCAGGAACTTCTGCTGGTTGGCGAAATGGCCCTGGGATTTGCTGACCACCAGCCTGATCACAAGTACCGAAAGAGGTATGACCACCAGCGCCACCAGTGTCATCAGCAGACTTATGCGTATCATCATGATCAGTATTCCCACGATGGTGGTGATGCTGGTCAGCGCCTGGGTGATGCTCTGGGAAAGGCTCTGGTTAACGGTTTCTATATCATTTATAAAGCGGCTCTGTACTTCGCCGTGGGTCCTGCCGTCAAAGAATTTCAACGGCATTCTGTCCATCTTTTCCGACAGGTCCGCTCTCAGCCGGTATGTGACTTTCTGCGACACTCCCGCCATGATGAATCCCTGAGCCCATGAGAAAACAAAGCTCACTCCGTAGAGAGCCCCAAGGAATATGAGTATTTTCGCAAGAGCAGAAAAATCAACGCCGTCCGACATAAGCCCTTTCACTACAACATCGGTGGCTTCTCCCAGTACAGTTGGAGCCACTATGGAAAATACAGTGCTTGCTATGGCGAATATGAAAACGATGGTCACTTTCACTTTGTGAGGTCCCAGATACCTGAGCAGATCCTTAATGGCTCTGCCGAAGTTCTTCGCTTTTTCTCCCGGCATCATCTGCGCCGCCCTGTGGCCCGGTCCTCTTCTTCCGCTGCCGTTGTTCCCCGGAGTTCCGGTTCTTTCTTCGACTCTGTTTTCAGCCATGTCAGATCCCCTCCTTTCTCAGTTCTTCTTCGCTGAGCTGGGACTGGGCGATCTCTTTGTAGACCTGGCAGTCTTCCAGAAGCTGATGATGTGTGCCGATACCGGCCACACGACCGCTGTTCAGAACGATGATCTGGTCTGCGTCCATTATGGTGTTGATCCGCTGGGCAACGATGATGAAAGTGCTGTCCCCGATCTTTTCCTTAAGGGCATTCCTCAATGCCCGGTCGGTCCTGAAGTCAAGGGCCGAGAAGCTGTCGTCGAAGAGATATATGGGCGCCTTTTTCACCAGCGCTCTTGCTATTGAAAGCCTCTGCTGCTGGCCTCCGGACACATTGGTGCCGCCCTGGGCGACCTGCCGCTCCATGCCTTCGGGAGTCTCGTTTATGATCTCCATGGCCTGGGCGATCTCCGCCGCTTCTTTCAGGTCCTCTTCGCTTGCTTCCTCGTCGCCGAACCTTAGGTTGGAAGCGATGGTGCCCGAGAACAGCATGGCTTTTTGGGGTACGTAGCCCACCTTGTCGCGAAGGCTGTCAAGGGACATTTTCCGTATATCAACACCGTCCAGAAGGATCTCCCCTTCCGTGACGTCGTAAAATCTCGGTATCAGATTAAGAAGTGTGGTTTTGCCGCTGCCCGTACCTCCGATGATGGCTGTGGTACTTCCCGGGGAAGCGGTGAAGGACACGTGTTCAAGAGCCGTATGTTTCGCATCGGGGAATGAGAAGGTCACGTCCCTGAATTCCAGAACGCCTTTCGTTTCCGCAGGTTCTACAGGCTCTTCCGGATCTTTTATTCCCGGCTCTACGTCCAGCACCGCGCCTATCCTGCGCATTGAGACCGCGGCTCTCGGTATCATGATGAACATAGCCGCGATGAACAGGAACGAAAGGATTATATGCATAGCGTACTGGATCAGAGCCAGCATGTCGCCGATCATCAGGTCGCCGTGATCCGCCATCTTGGAGCCGAACCACACGATCATGATGCTGCACGCGTTCATTATCAGCATGAGCACCGGGAATGTGAAGGACATTATGCGGTTTATAGATATGTTGAGTTTCGTCAGGTCCAAATTGGCGTCATCGAATCTTTTTTCTTCGAAAGGCTCCGTGTTGAAAGCTCTCACCACCAGTATGCCCGAAAGCCTTTCTTTTATAAGAAGGTTCAGCCTGTCCAGCTTGGACTGGAGTACTCTGAATTTGGGCATGACCATGAAAAACAGACCGCCCATGATAATGATGATCCCCGCCAGGGTCACACCGATTATCCACGTCAGTGAAACGGTGGTGTTGATGGCGTTTATCAGCGCTCCCACGCCCATGATAGGCGAGAAAATGGCCATCCTGAGGACCATTACAGGAGTGGTCTGGACCGTCTGCACATCATTTGTCGATCTTGTTATGAGGGACGCCGTCGAGAACTGGTTCATCTCGGCGTTACTGAAGGAAGTGACTCTGTGGAAAAGAGCTCCGCGCACGTCTCTGGCCGTCTTTGCAGCTACCCGCGACGCCAGGAAACTTCCGCTTATGGAAAAAGCCATGGAACCAAAAGCAACCACGATCATTATCATTCCGACGTGGTAAATGGTGTCCATATGCTGCATGACTATGCCTTTGTTGATGATCTCTGACATGTAGCCCGGAAGAGCAAGCTC
>JAFYIC010000047.1 GCA_017538845.1 Bacillota bacterium
CAAAGTGCCGGGTATAGAAATGTCCACAGGATCGCTGGGTCAAGGGTTTTCCGCATCCTGCGGAATGGCTCTGGCGGCTAAGATGGACGGATCGCCATCCAGAGTGTACACGCTTCTGGGTGACGGCGAGATCCAGGAAGGCATGATATGGGAAGCGGCCATGTCGGCTTCACACTACGGCCTTGACAACCTGACAGCCATCGTTGACTGGAACGGACTCCAGATAGACGGAAAGAACGACGACGTAATGAAGGTCACTCCTGTTGCAGATAAATTCCAGTCATTCGGCTGGAACGTTATAAGTATCGACGGACACGATTTCACACAGATACTGGACGCCTTCGATAAGGCAAAAGCCTGCAAGGGAAAGCCGACGGCGATAATCGCAAAGACAGTCAAGGGCAAAGGCGTTTCCTTCATGGAAGACCAGGCCGGATGGCACGGCAAAGCGCCTGATGACGACCAGTGCGAGCAGGCAGTAAAAGAGCTGGGAGGTGAATGGTAATGGCAGATAAGATCGCGACCAGAGAAAGCTACGGCAACGTCCTGAAGGAAATGGGAGCCGTTAAAAAAGACCTGGTAGTCATGGACGCCGACCTCTCGGGATCCACAAAGACAGGAGTATTCGCAAAGGAATACCCGGACAGGTTTTTCAATATGGGTATCGCCGAGCAGAACATGTACGGCTACGCCGCGGGACTTGCTCTTGCGGGAAAGACAGTGTGCGCCAGCACATTCGCCATGTTCGCTTCCGGAAGAGCCTATGAGATCATAAGGAATTCCATCGGTTACACAAAAGCAAACGTGAAGATATGCGCGACCCACGCAGGTATCACAGTAGGCGCTGACGGAGCCAGCCACCAGACCTTCGAGGATCTGTCTCTGATGAGAAATATCCCGGGAATGACGGTGATAAATCCTTCCGACGACACGTCGGCAAGAGTCCTGCTGAAACAGGCTATAGAGATGCAGGGACCGTGCTACGTGAGACTGGGAAGAGCTGCAGTTCCCGTATTCTACGGTGAGGACGCAGACCTTCAGATAGGAAAAGGCAACTGCATCAGAGAGGGCAAAGATCTGACCATCATCGCCACAGGCATCATGGTGAGCAAAGCCGTCAACGCAGCAGAGACCCTGGCCGGCAAAGGCATCGATGCGAGAGTCATTGACATCCATACCATCAAGCCAATAGATAAGGACATCATAATCAAGGCAGCCAAGGAGACAGGCGCCATCGTGACTGCTGAAGAGCATTCAGTGATCGGCGGACTGGGATCTGCTGTATGCGAAGTACTGGCTGAAGAGTGCCCCGTAAAGGTGAAGAGGGTAGGACAGGCAGACACTTACGGAGAGTCGGGACAGCCCGATGAACTCCTTGAAAAATACGGCATGACAGAAGCGGATATCGTGAAAGCCGCAGAGGAAATAAAGGCATAAGACCCGCAAAAGTCCGGAAGTATTTTGCCTTGAAAACATATCGGAAAAAAGCCCCTTGCAGACGGACTCGTTCGTTGACAAGAGGCTTTTTTATATGTTAATATTTCTTTGTCGCATTATCGATTTATTATGATAAAGCAATACATCAGAAAACGTTCTAGGGAGGAAATGTTTATGAAAAAGAAGTTAGTATTTTTGATCGCTGCCATGCTGATCCTGACAATGGGATTCATCACAGGCTGCGGCAATGACGAAGAAACAGCAGACGACGGTTCATGGAAATATATCGAAGATAACGGCGAACTGATCGTAGGACTCGATGACACATTCGCTCCAATGGGCTTCAGAGACAAGAATGACAAGCTGGTTGGATTCGACATCGACCTGGCGAACGCAGTTGGCGAAGAGCTTGGGATCAAAGTTTCATTCAAGCCGATCGACTGGGACGCAAAGGAGATGGAACTTGAGTCAAAGACCATCGACTGTATCTGGAACGGCATGTCCGCAACAGAGGAGAGACAGGAAAGCATGTCACTTTCCAAGAAATATCTGAACAACAAGATCGTCATCATGACAATGAAAGAGGACATCAACGTTGCTTCAGTTGACGACCTGAAAGATCTGAAGATCGGAACACAGGCTGATTCAGCTGCTCTTGAGACCATGCAGGCAAACGAGAGCTTCGATTCATTCAAGGACAACATCACAGAATACAAGTCCTATGATACAGCTATGCTCGACATGAAGGCAGGCAGGATCGACTGCGTAGTTATTGACCAGGTACTGGGCAACTACAAGAGCGCAAAGGGCAAGGATAAGCTCTTCACATCAGACTTTGACTTCGGTGACGACTACTATGCTATCGGATTCAGAAAGGGCGAAACCACACTTACCAACAAGGTAAACGACGCTCTCCAGACACTCATCGACAACGGCACAGCTGCTAAGATCAGTGAGAAATGGTTCGGAAAGGACATCGTTATCCTCGAGGATTACGAGTAGTCGGGACCAAATCGACAGACCGGTCTCTGACCGGTGACGAAACAGCATATTTAAAAGTGGCGGCTGCCGGGTGCAGCCGTCATTTATGCTTGACATCCGGCTAAAAGGCCGGCACGGAATTGAGGTTTTCAGATGGATTATATCATCAGCATTTTACCTGCAATGATGAGAGGTACCATGTGGGCCATAGGGCTTTTCGTGATAACCCTTGTGCTTTCACTCCCGCTGGGACTGCCTCTCGCACTTGGTGAAAACAGCAGGATCAAACCGGTAAAGTGGTTCTGCAATCTTTACGTACTGGTGTTCAGAGGAACGCCGCTTCTGCTGCAGCTGTTCTTCTTCTATTTCGTCATCCCCATGGCGCTGGGAGTAAGATTCAGCCAGGACAGAGACGTGGACGCGTTCGTAACGGCGTGCGTGACTTTCGTTCTCAACTACGCTGCGTATTTCGCAGAGATATACAGAGGCGGAATGAACGGCATCGACAGAGGACAGTACGAGGCAGCCGCATCACTGGGACTTTCCAAGGTCCAGACCATATTCGGCATAGTAGTGCCCCAGATGCTCAGGATGGTGCTCCCGCCGGTATCCAACGAAGCCATCGTGCTCATCAAGGATACTTCACTGGCATACGTTATCGCCGTTCCGGAACTGATGAAGGCAGCCAACAGCGCGGTAAACAGAGACGTTACGGTAGTGCCGTACATACTGGCTGCGGTGATCTATCTGCTATTCACTTTCGTCGTCACGATAATATTCAACAAGATAGAAAAACGGGCCTCACGGTTCGACCAAAAGGAGGAGTGGTGACATGGCTGAGATCTTAGAGATGAAAAACATAGTCAAAGAATACGCTAACTGCACCGCTCTGGATAACGTGGATTTTTCCATGAACAAAGGCGAGACCGTGGCTATAATCGGACCGTCCGGATCGGGAAAGAGCACTCTTTTAAGATGCGTCAACTGCCTGACCAGGATCACGTCCGGGAAAATAACCTTAAACGGCGAGACCTTCGTGGATTCAGCGCCGGGCGAAGAACACGGCAGGAAGCACGAGGCAAGATACATACATGAAAAGCAGCTGAAGAAGATCTGCTGTGAGACCGGCATGGTATTCCAGCACTTCAATCTTTTCCCCCATATGACCTGCCTCGACAACGTGTGCTACGCACCGATAAAGGTGAAAGGCGTACCGAAGGAAGAGGCCAGAAAGAGAGCTGCGGAACTGCTGGAACTGGTAGGCCTTTCCGAAAAGAAGGACCAGTATCCGG
>JAFYIC010000048.1 GCA_017538845.1 Bacillota bacterium
AGGCACCTGTTCACCCCGCAGCCAAAGGTCGACTCGGCAGTGCTGCGGATGGACATCCGCAAGGAAAAGCCGGTCGAAGTCAGGGATGAAAAGGTATTTTTCCAATGCATCAAGGCAGGCTTCGGACAGAGGAGAAAGACGCTTCTGAATTCACTGCAGACCGCAGGCGGCCTAGGCAAAGAGCAGGTAGAGGAAGCTCTTTCGGAAGCAGGCATAGATAAAGACCGCAGAGCGGAAACACTGACTATAGAAGAGTTCGCAAAGCTGGCAGACTGTTTTGCGCAGAGACTTTAAGAGAAAAGAGACGACCCGATGATAAAAAGGGAAAAAAGGATCAGGAAAGTAAAAATAAAGAGACCCCACAAGGAAAGATTCGTAAAACTCAGAGCTTTCTACAACAAGGGGCTTCGGAACAAGATGATCGTGCTGTTCGTACTGGCGGCCATCGACATGCTGGTGATAGAGACCCTGGCAAGGCACTCGCTTATTGCGGGGCTTAAATTCATGGCAACCAGCCCGCTGGTATTTTTATTCAACACCCTCATCATTTTTGCGACCTATTCCGTCGGCCTGCTGATAAGGCGGCAGGTTTTCTGGATAGCGGTGATATCGTTCATCTGGATCATGCTGGGCGTCGCCAACGGCATCATACTTCTCAACCGTATGACGCCGCTGACCGTTGCGGATTTTTCCGTTATGAACGACGGACTTACTCTGGTCACCAATTATCTGAGCAAAGGACTCATAGCGCTGATCGCCGGAGCGGTGATCATAGTGCTTGCTGTTTTCGTGTTCCTGTTCATAAAAGGACCGAAGACGGAAAAAGTCGTGTACAAAAAAGCCGTCGCCGCAGTGCTCTGCGTAGCACTGGTCCTTGCCGGAGCTTACCAGATAGGTACCAGGACCGGCGTTATGGGCACATACTTCGTGAACCTGGCCTACGCCTACAGGGACTACGGCGTGCCTTACTGCTTCCTCAGCAGTTGGCTTGATAAAGGAATAGATAAGCCTCACGGTTATTCGGAAGAAAGCATCAAGGGACTTTTCGATAAGGGTGAGCTGAGTGAAGACGGCACCTACAAACCGGAAAAGAAAGCCGAGGCAACGGACAAGCCCAACATCATTTTCCTGCAGCTCGAATCCTTCATGGATCCGACGGTGGTGGAAGGTTTCGAATACTCACAAGACCCCATACCCAACTTCAGAAAGCTGATGAAGGAATACTCATCCGGGCTTTATGTGGCGCCTGCGGTAGGAGCGGGAACGGCCAACACGGAATTTGAAAACATCACGGGCATAAGCGTGAAATTCTTCGGACCGGGCGAATACCCGTACAAGGAGATCCTGCAGGAAGAGACCTGCGAGAGCATGGCTTATGACCTTCGCGAGATAGGCTACTCGTCCCACGTGATACACAATCACAGGGGATCTTTCTACGGAAGAAATACGGCCTTCAAGAACCTGGGATTCGATACTTTCACATCCCTGGAATACATGACCAACGCGCCGATGACGCCAAAGAACTGGGCCAAGGACAGCATCCTGACCGGACAGGTGATCGAGGCTCTCAAATCCACGGAAAACAGAGACTACATATACACCATTTCAGTACAGGGCCACGGAAAGTATCCGACGGAGCAGCTGATCTCCGAGCCGGACGTAGTCGTGACCAAAGCTCCTTCTGCGGAGGAAAAATGGCAGTTCGAATACTATGTGAACCAGCTGTACGAGATGGACAAATTCGTAAAGAACATTACGGATACACTGGCAAAGTTTGACGAAGACTGCATTCTGATCATGTACGGGGATCACATCCCGGCTCTCAACATCACAGAAGAAAACCTGAAGGCGGGAAGGACCCTGTTCAACACGGACTACATCATCTGGGACAACTTCGGACTGGAGAAAAAGGACGGCACGCTGAAGGCGTATGAGGCGGGCGCCGAGATACAGAAACGCGTCGGTCTGAAGGAAGGCCTGATGACCATATACCAGCAGGATCACGAGGGCGACAAGGGCTACAAAAAAGGCCTGCGGGCCCTGGCTTACGACATGCTCTACGGAAAGAAGTACATATACGGAGAAAAGAACCCCTTCGAGCCGACAAAGCTGAAGATGGGCATCAAGGATATAAAGATCGATAAGATCATCGAGATGAACGGCAAGTATTACATAAAGGGAAAGAACTTTACGGAGTACAGCAAGATCTCCCTGGATGACGAGATCCTGGAGACCACGTATCTGGGACCGACCCTCCTGGAACTGAAGGACAAGGTCGACAAGGACGCCATTGAAAGGATGAAGGTCAGCCAGGTAGAGAAATACAGCGAGATCCTGAGCACCACAGAGTAGGGGACAGAACAACCGGGGCCGGAACTGCAGATTCAGGCCACATGGCCGCCGGCACAGATCACAGAAGTAAAAAGCCCGGACCACGAAAGCCCGGGATAAAACCGCAACCTTCATGGTCGCGGGAAGAAAACGGTTTTAATACGGAAACACAGGGACCTAGCCTCTGAACAGAGCGGTGAAGACGGTCCCTTTTTCTTTTGTGCTTTCCACCCTGATCGTGCCGCCGTGTCTTTCGGTTATGGTCTTTGCAATAGCAAGTCCGAGACCGTATCCGCCGGAGGAATCACGGGTCCGCGCCTCATCCATCCTGTAGAATCTTTCGAACAGATGGGGCAGAGCCTCTTTCGGTATCGGGTCGCCGGTATTCGTTACAGACAGGGCGATGTGGGGACCTTTCTCTGAAAGATCCAATGTCACACTGCCGCCTTCCGGCGTATATTTACACGCGTTGTCCAGGAATATCTGCGTAAGCTGGTTAAGCTGGGTGCCGTCACCCTGAAGAGTGATGCCGGGCTGGACGTTGCTTGTCATCTGAAGGCCTTTTTCAAAGGCGACCGGTTCAAACTGGAGCGAGGCACTTTCGCAAATCTCGCTGAGATCGACTTCTGAGAAGACCACAGGTGTCTGTTCCCCGTCGGATTTTGCCAGGAACAGAAGGTCGTTGACCAGCTTGCTCATATGCTCGGCTTCCTCTTTGGTGCTGTTCAGCCATTTTTCCTGACTTTCCACCGTTTCATCCTTATGGGCTGACATGATATTGTTGTTGGCCAGTATGACTGTGAGCGGTGTCTTCAGCTCATGGGAAGCATCTGCCACGAACTGGTGCTGCTGTTCCCAGGATTTCCTGACAGGCCGTATGGCCAGACCCGAAAGAAGCAGACTGATGAAAAATACGACGATAAGACCGCCGGCTGCCAGCAATCCGGAAATGAGGATGGTTCTCTTAACTGTTGTTTTTGGTTCGGAAATATCCGCGAATGCAATGCGGACGACACCGTTTTCTGAAGACGTACGGTACTTGAGCGCCTGGCTTTTGATGATTCCCTCCGTCTTATTCTTATCGAGCACATATGCCACGGCCGAATCCAGTTCATCGCGGCTCAGATTGAGAGAATTGGACGAAGTGATATACGTATTGGTGCCGGAATAGATGCTCACCATGGAAGTGGTGACGAAACGCTTTCCTTCACTTTCGCCGGTGTTGTCGCCGGAGGAGTCTTCGTCGTTTCCGAAAATATCCTGCGTGCCTCTGCTTGGGCCGAACAGGGAATCAGTATCAAAGATCGGCTTGTTCAAAGCGTCGCTTAAGGAACGGTCCACGCGGTCGTACTGCTGCTGATAGGTGTTGACGCAGACGATCGAAAAGAGAGCCAGCAGCACGATGCCGACCAGAATCATATTGATCAGTATTATTTTTCTCCTGAGTTTTTTAAGCATCTGCAGGCTCCAGGCGGTATCCGACTTTCCGCAGCGCGTTGATATTCACTGCGGATCCGACAAACTTTATTTTCCTTCTAAGGAAGGATATATATGCTTCAACGTTATTGTCCGTGGCATCCGAATCGTAGCCCCAGACTTTCACGATCAGATCTTCTTTGGTTATCACGGTCTTCGGATTGGACATGAGAAGCTTCAGTATTTCGAATTCCTTGAAATTCAGATGGGTGCTTTTCCCGTTGCAGGAAAGATCGCAGGTGGAAAGATCCAGCCGCAGATCCTCATATGTAAGCTCGTTTATGACTACTTCTCCCTGACGGCGGGTGAGGGCCCGCACTCTCGCCAGCAGTTCGGCGGTGTCAAAGGGCTTGGTCATGTAATCGTCGGCTCCCGAATCAAGGCCGGTGACCTTGTCGGGCACGGCGTCCTTTGCGGTGAGCATGAGGATGGGAGTGTTTATCTTGTTGTTACGGATCTCCGCTGCCACGTCAAAACCGTTCATCTTCGGCAGCATCACGTCCAGGATGATCAGGTCATATATGCCGCTCAGGGCATAATCGAGACCGTCCTGTCCGTCATAGACCACGTCTGTCTGATATTTTTCCTCTTCGAGGATCTGACCCAGCGCGTCTGCCAGGCGAACCTCGTCCTCTACGACCAGTATCTGCATTCCTTTGCTCCTTGTCACTTGGTGATATTCAGATTATATCACAGCATGAGTTTTATATGTTGGCAACAGGATAGAACTTCTGCCTTAAATCTTGCTGAAAAGACGGCCGGAAAAAATTTTTTGAAAAAAACAAAACTTTAAGAAATTTTTAAGGTTCGCTGAGTATCATAAAGCCAGGAAAAGAAAATAATTGCAAATACCAAAAACCATAACAACCTTCCTTAAAACCAAATAACCAAAAAAGACAAACACATTTTTTCTTTTCAATTAATCCAAACACACAGGCAAGGTCCCGGCCCCGCGGCCGGGACTTTGCTGTTTCAGAGTTGGGAACGGACAGGGAAAGATGATATAATGGACAGGCTAAAGCAGGAGAGAGAAAGATGGAAGCTGTAAAGATAAGAGGCCGTGCGCTCGGGGAAGGGACCCCGGTCATATGCGTGTCTCTGACAGGCAAGACAAATGAAGAGCTTTTTGAACAGGCCGCCCTGGCCGCGGAGTCTGCCGCGCAGATGGCGGAATGGCGGGCCGATCTTTATGATGGAACGGAAAGCGCTGTGACGGAAGGCGCCACAACTGAAAGCCTCACAGCAGAAGACACCACAGACAAAAGCCTCGCAGCAGAAAGTGTGGCAGAGATACTTCCGCAGCTGAGATCTTTACTTGGTGAAAAGATACTGCTTTTCACAGTTAGGACGAAAAAAGAAGGCGGCGAAGCAGAACTTCTGCCGCAGGAATACGCAAATATTATAAAAGCAGCTTTAAATACCGGCTGCATAGATATGGCGGATATCGAAATGTCAGCGGGGGAGGCCGCGGACGAGCTTATAGCCGAGGCCGCAGAGAGCGGCGTGTGTACCGTGATCTCGTGGCATGATTTCGAAAAGACGCCGGATGATAAGTCCCTCCGGGACAGTATCCTGAAGATGCAGGAGACCGGCGCGCAGATCGTAAAAGTCGCGGTGATGCCCGAATCTGAAGAGGATGTTTCCCGTGTCATGGCCCTCGCAAAGGAACTGAAAGACGGCCTTGCTAAAAAACCTTTCGTGCTCATTTCCATGGGTGAAATGGGAGCGGTCACAAGAATCAATGCGGAAGAAATGGGCTCGGCATTCACTTTCGGCGCCCTGACTGAAGAGCAGGCGTCGGCGCCCGGACAGATAGAAGTCTCGAGACTTGCGAAAGAAATAAAAAAACGTTGAGGACAATTTTATATATAAGAAGTATCCTCAACGTTTCAACGAATATTTTTTTTAATAGGGCATCTCCCGCATGGGGATGCCCAGTTTTTTTGCTATCAGGCAGGCGTTATCCCGGGGTTCGCGGGAAGCCTTATCCACATCGATGGATATTTCGCTGTACTTTTCGTATAGCGGACCCCGCTCGCGGGCCATCTTTTCAAGGGCTTCGA
>JAFYIC010000049.1 GCA_017538845.1 Bacillota bacterium
CCGGAGTTTTACGGACGGCTCCGGTGATGTGGATACTGCATCTATCTTCCGCGCGCTGGAAGAAATAAAAGAAAAACTCAGTTCCGGCTATACAGATCCATGCGTATATGAGAAGGAACCGGGAAGCCCGGCGGATTTCCATGTGATACCCATAGACGAGTATGAAGGAGCCCGCGACGTCCTGCATTTTGAGACCGTCAGCGGCGCCATGGAGTATTTCTATTCCCACAGGGATTCTTCCAACAGGCTGAAGCAGAAATCATCCGACCTGGCAAAGTCAGTAAAGAACCAGCTGAAGAAGCTTTATCTGAAGAAAAAGCGCCTTGGCGAAGATCTGATAAAAGCACAGAATGCCGACCAGTACAGGCTTTTCGGTGAGCTTATCACAGCCAATCTACATAAGATCAAGACCGGCGATGAGGAAGTTACACTTACCAATTACTATGACGGCAAGCCTGTGACCATACCTCTTGACGTGAGATACGCGCCTGCAAAGAACGCCCAGCTCTACTTCAAAAAATACGGCAAGGAAAAGACCGCTCTGAAAGAAAAGCAGATCCAGATGGATGAAAACGACAAGGATATCCTGTATCTGGAGTCCGTATCTTCATATATCGACAATGCTTCGGAGATAAGTGAGATCGACGCTCTCCGCACGGAATTGACAGAAGCAGGTTTTCTGAGGAAGCGTCATTCAAAGATGCCTGAAAAAAAGGACGCGTTCAAACCCCACGAGTACGCCACCTCAGACGGGTTCCGCGTGCTTGCGGGCAGGAACAATAAAGAAAACGACCGTCTTACCATGAAGACAGCCGGACCTAAGGACTGGTGGTTCCATACAAAGGACATCCCCGGTTCTCATATAATACTGTTTACTGAAGGCCGCGAACTGACGGAAACGGCGATCATGGAGGCTGCCTCCATCGCTGCATGGCACAGCAAAGGCCGCGAGTCGGAAAACGTTCCGGTGGACTACACTCAGGTGAAATATGTGAAAAAGCCCAACGGCGCCCGCCCCGGCATGGTCATCTTTACAGACAACAGGACTGTCTACGTCACGCCGCGTCTGCCTTCAGATGACTGAGACTTTAACGCATCAAAAAAGCAGCCCCGCAGGGCTGCTTTTTTATATTCTCTTTAATGCATCTTTCTGGTCAATCCCAGTTTGGCCATTATCCACCAGAGTATGACTGCCCCCAGGCAGCATCCCAGCGTTATTATGGCAAGGCCGAATACCATGGAGTTCCATCCCATGGTGGCGATGGAAGTTCCGGCTATAGCCACTATGTTCATGAAAAAGCCGACCAGTGAACTGGCGGTCCCTGCGGCTTCCGCGTTGTTTTCTAGGATCACCACCATACCGAGAGGCCTTATCATACCTTCGGCCAGAAGCATGGGTATCACTACGATCAGGAATATGACGGGGCCTGCCCCGCCTCCGATATCATCGTCGCGCCGCTTATTATGAGCAGCGCTATTATTATGCTCACCACATTGCTGACGCCTATTTTACGTGCCAGGAACATGTATATGAACGGTGCTATCAAGGAGATGACGGAGCCGATAGCGTAATACAGCCCGTACATGGTGTTGCTTTCGCCGAACTCATTGATGAATACGTATGAGCTTTCGCCTATATATGCCCAGACAGGCATGGTGATGAGCGCCATGATCACTGCGAAGATCACAAAGAAACTGTCCCGGCACATCCTCTTTCCTTCGATAAGCACATCGGATATCCGGCTTGCCTGCCTGTTTTCTTTGGGCAGAGTCTCTTTGCACATGAAAAGCGGTATGGCAGATATGACCATCATAACGAAAAGAGCTACGAATATGAGTCTCCATGACCCGATATTTATGAGAAGAGCCCCCAGCGATGGCGCGCAGAGAGGTCCTATGAGAGCAGTCGACTGCAGCACGGTTATTGTGCTCTGGAACTTTTTCCCGCTGTAGCTGTCCTTCACCATGGCGGCGGTGACCGTCTCTATGATGCCTGACCCGAATCCTGCTATGCCTCTCATTACGGAAAGGAAAACTATCTCCTGGGCAGCGGCGCACGCCAGCGTTCCGGCAGCGCTTATAAGCATACCGGCTCCTACGACGGCTTTCCTTCCGAACCTGTCTGAAATGCTCCCGCCTATGAGAGTGCCTATGGCAGTGGTAAGTATCCCCGCGTTGAGGCTGATGTTGAGCACACCTTCCGATATGCCTAACTGTTCCTTCAGTATGGGAAGCGCGGGAAGATACATGTCAAGAGTGATCCACTGGATGGTGGTCATGGCGACTATCCACGCAGAAAAGAATCCGGAGCTCATTTTATCCTGTTTTATGAGTATCTCGCTGTCCAATTAGTTCTCCCTATGGCTCGCAAAGACCGCAGGGCTTAAACCCCTGCTTTATAAGTTCTTTTCTTGTGGCTTTTACCGTTCTTTTATTATGATCCGCGATTGATTTGGCTCCCGTGCAGCTCGGATAATGGAACTTCATGGAGCTTACGTTGAGCACGTACTTTCTCTCCTTGTTCGACCGCGTCTGGTCGCCTTCCGCTGATTTTTCTTTTACGTAGCCTGTGCTGTAATTTATCTTTGAACCGTCATCGCGGACGTTGTAGCAGTAAACATTGAAGCATATGCCTTTGCCCTTGTCCTCTACCGACTTTGCTTCCATGAGCACGCCCCGGGCTACAAGTTCCTTCCCCCGGAAAACAGGCGTCACTCTGTAAAGCACGTGGTTCGACGTAGTCCTTATATAATGATTTATTCTTTCTTCAAATGGGAGCATCCCCACCGTATTGCAGTAGTGAGTGCCCGTGATCAGATTTCTGGCGTTGGCGTTCTCATCGGAAAGAGCCCAGCCGATCAGGTGCATCCTTTCCCATGACTGACCGCTTCTCCACCCCGACGGATGGATGAATGATATATCCTGCCGCTCCTCGTTTGATTTAGGCATGGTCTTCTTTGAAAGGCTCGCACGCGCAAAAGTGCAGCGTCTCCTGCTGTCCAGTCTGCCGAATTTCTTGTATGATTTGCGGGCTTTCTTCATTTGCTTTTTCGTGAAATACGGCTTGTTTTCGTTTACTACCCTGTAAGGCCTGCCTTTCCATTCCTTGTAGGCCAGCTTCTTCTTTGCTCTTTTGTAGCGCTGTACTTTGGTTAACTTTTTCTTTGTTTTCTTTTTGTTGTCATTTGCAGAAGATGATTCCTGCCCGGAGCTGCCGGAGGACGGCTTGTCTTCTTCCATCTGGGTCGTCTGGGAAGGCTCATCTGCCTCAAGGGGGTTTTCCTCCATTACGTCAGAGGACACGACTTCATCTTCCTGCCCGTCGGAAGTTTCCCAGTCGTCATCATCATACGCATCCCAGTCATCCTCGTATCCGGATTCATCTTGCGACGTCCAGGAATCGTCCTCATCAAAAAATGAACAGCCGCAGAGCAGCATGGCTGTTGCCGTTACGAAAATGACCAGAAATACTCCCGCATTTATCAGTGTTCTCTTTTTTATGATCTTCTTACCCCGCTTATTCATAACACGTATATTTTACCAAATCATCCGGCCTTTGTTAAATATTCCCAATAAAAAACCGGCACACTTTGAGCATGCCGGTTTCCTTTCATTATCCCGCTGCAATGACCGTTACTCCTTCAGATCTGAAGTACAGTTCGGGCACTTTGTAGCGTCGATGTCGATCTCGCTCTTACAGAACGGACAGATCTTCGTGGTTGCAACTTCTTCATCAGGCTCCTCCTCTTTGCGTGCGTTACGCGCCTTATTGAGCGCTTTCACGATAAGGAATACCACCAGAGCAATGATTATGAAGTTGATAACTGCCATGATGAATGAGCCGTAATGGAAGTCTGCTCCCAGAACTACCGCATGCTTATCCGTCAGGTTCTCACCGATGAACAGTCCGATAATAGGATTCAGAATGTCATTGACAAGTGACGTAACTACAGTCGTCAACGCGCCGCCGATTATGATACCGACAGCCATGTCCATGACACTGCCTGTCAAAGCGAATTCTTTGAACTCTTTGAAAAATTTCTTCATTTTCTCCATTCCTCCCAAAGTATGTAAGTGAATATTAAAATGATTCCTGCTGCGCCTTACCGGCACAACACAGGTATTATACCACGAAATACTACAGTTCTCCAAGCATCTGGGCAGGATTGTCCGCCGCTTTGACTTTTCCGAAAGCCTTTACGATGGTTCCTTCTTCATCGATAAGGTATGTGGTCCTTATCACTCCCATGCTCACTTTGCCGCCTGATTTCTTTTCTTTCCACACGTCATAAGCCTGGAGAGTTTCCAGTCCGGTATCCGAAAGAAGCGTAAAAGGCAGACCGTATTTCTCTTCAAATTTCTTATGTGAAGCCACGCTGTCCTTGCTGACTCCGACTACCGCGGCGCCCTTCTCCAAGAACTGGGGATACAGCTCACCGAATCCGCAGGCCTGTTTGGTGCATCCGGAAGTGTTGTCTCTCGGATAGAAGTAAAGTATAAGTTTTTTACCCTTGTATTCGTCCAGCGTGTGTACGTCGCCGTTCTGATCCGGCAGCGAAAAAGCCGGCGCTTTCGTTCCGATCTCAAGCATTTCTATCCCTCCGATCCTTTTCTCAGCATTGCTATTTCCTTACCGTAACCTGAAAGATCCTCGTGCGGGGTCTCAAGTATGCATGGAAGCCCCTTCAGTTTCGGATGATTAATTACTTTCAGTATGGTCTCAAGACCGAGATGGCCTTCACCTATCTTTTCATGACGGTCCTTGTGCGCCCCCTTAGGATTCTTGCTGTCGTTTATATGCAAGGCTTTCAGCCTGTCGAGGCCGATGATCCTGTCAAACTCGTCAAGCACTCCGTCCAGGTCGTTTATTATGTCATATCCTCCATCACTGACGTGGCATGTATCAAGACACACGCCTAACTTTTCGTCGAGGGTCGTCCCCTCTATTATCTTCGCCAGTTCCTCGAATCTGCCGCCTACTTCGCTGCCCTTGCCTGCCATGGTCTCAAGGAGCACGGTGGTGGTCTGTTCTTTTTTCAGGATGTCATTCAAGAGTCCGCATATGAGCTCGATTCCCGTATCTATACCCTGGCCCACGTGACTGCCCGGATGGAAATTGTAATAGTTGCCGGGAAGGTATTCCATCCTCTCCATATCGTCTGCCATGGCCATATACGCGAAATTCCTGACCTTTGCATCCTTGGAGCACGGGTTCAGCGTGTACGGCGCGTGAGCTACCAGTTTTCCGAATCCGTTGTCCTCTATGATTCCTATCAGTTTTTCCGCGTCTGCCGGGTCTATTTCCTTTGCCTTGCCCC
>JAFYIC010000050.1 GCA_017538845.1 Bacillota bacterium
TACCATAGAGCGGGATTTAGGAAGAGCGGCGGGTACCGGCGCCCTGATAGTCATAGCCGGAGTGATCGCGGCGCTGCTCTACAGGACAGAGATAGCCGACTTGTTCCGGACAGGAAAGAAGAAAGACGGGGAAAATGATAAAAAGTAGAAAACTTGAAAACGGAGTAACTCTGGTAATGGAACAAACGTCTTTCGTCCAGTCAGTTGCGATCGGCATAGTGGTAAAGGCCGGAGCCATGGATGAAACGCCGGATATCGCAGGCATATCGCACCTTATAGAGCACATGATGTTCAAGGGTACGAAAAACCGCACTGCCAGGGATATAGCGGCCGACGTGGATAAAATAGGCGGGCAGATGAACGCTTTCACCGGCAAAGAGTCTACCTGCTACTATATCAAGACCATCTCATCCAATATCGACAAAGCGGCGGAGATACTGCTGGATATGATACTGGAATCGGAGTTCGACAGCCGCGAGATGCAAAAAGAAAAGAAGGTCATCTGCGAAGAGATCAAGATGGTCCGGGATATACCTGACGAGAACGTTCAGGATACTATGACTGAGATGGTGTTCAAAGGCGACCCGCTTGCAAATTCCATCATAGGCACGGCCACGTCCCTCAGAGGTATAAGCAGGAACAAGGTCATGAAATACCTGCATGACGAATATACGAGAGACAGCATCGTCATAGCCGTTGCCGGGAACTTTGATGAGGACGAGATAGTCGCGCTGTTTGAGGATAAATTCAAAAAACTCAGGAAATCGAAGCCAAAGAAAAAGCATAAGAGAGAAAAATTCGAACCGGCATTCAAAGTCAAAGTAAGAGACATAGAGCAGTCCCATATATGTATCGCCATACCGGCTTTGAAACAGATGGATCCGAGATATTATGCTCTTTCACTGCTCAACAACATCCTGGGAGGAGCAATGAGTTCAAGACTTTTCCAGAACATCCGTGAAGAGAAAGGACTTGCATATTCTGTTTTCTCCACCCTTGCAGGGTATACGGACAACGGGTATTTCAGCATATACGCCGGCGTGGCACATGATAAGATAAGAGCCGCCATCGAAGGCATCAAGGAAGAGATGCGACTGCTGGAGGAAAAGGGAATAACAGAGGAAGAACTGGCTACGGCAAAGGCGCAGGTAAAGAGCGGTTACGTCTTCGCCCAGGAAAACATAACAGGGAGAATGTTCTCCATAGGCAAGAACATGACCATGTTCGGAAAGATAATCACTCTTGAGGAAATCGTTGAAGGCTATGACAGGGTAACGCTTGAAGATATAGACGATATCAAACACATGATCACCGACCTTTCGGGATACTGCGGCGTTGCCATTACAGCAAAAAGGATACCCCTTGAGAAATATGTGACCGGTTAGGTCGCAGGAGACGAAAAGAATGAAAATAAGGATCAAAAGTGAAAGCGGCATACTGCCTTCATACGAAAGCGCGGAAGCTGCGGGAATGGATATAAGAGCGTATCTTAAAGAGGATATTACCCTTGCGCCGGGAGAAAGGGCGCTGGTGCCCACAGGCCTTTATATCGAAGTGCCTTCAGGCTACGAGGCCCAGATAAGAGCGCGCAGCGGCCTTGCCATAAGAAACGGCATAGGACTGGTAAACGGCATAGGGACTATCGACGCTGACTACAGAGGCGAGATAAAAGTCGCTCTCATAAACTGGGGCGATGAGCCTTTTACCATACACGACGGGGACAGGATAGCCCAGATGGTGATAGCATCATACGAAAAAGCAGAACTCATCCAGGCCGAGGAACTGAGTGAGACAGAGCGGGGAGAAGGCGGATTCGGACACACGGGAGTATGAGATGATAGACAGGATAACACTTGAACAGAGAGAATATGAGATACTCAGCCCGCGGGCGGCAAAGTCGGCAGAGACAAAAGGCAGAGCCCGTGAAGAGGAAAAGTGCAGGCTGAGGACTGAATTCCAGAGAGACAGGGACAGGATAATCCACTCCAAGGCATTCAGACGGCTCATGCACAAGACACAGGTATTCCTTGCGCCTGAAGGAGACCACTTCAGGACCAGGCTTACCCACACTCTTGAGGTCGCCCAGATATCGAGGACAGTAGCGCGTGCGCTGGCGCTAAATGAAGATCTGACGGAAGCCATTGCGCTGGGGCATGACCTGGGACATACCCCCTTCGGACATAACGGCGAAATGGTGCTCAACGAGATACATGAAGGCGGATTCAGGCATAACGTTCAGAGCCTGCGGGTAGTGGACGTATTGGAGGAGCACGACGGCAAACGCGGCATGAATCTTACGGCAGAAGTCCGTGACGGCATCCTTAATCACACAGGAAGCGGCGTTCCTTTCACGCTGGAAGGACAGATAGTCAAGATATGCGACCGGATCGCATATATCAATCATGACATTGACGATGCGCTCAGAAGCGGTGTCATATCGGACGACGATCTTCCCGCCGAGTGCATAGAGCAGCTTGGAAGCAGGCACAGCACCAGAATAGATACACTTGTTAAAGACCTTATAGAAAACAGCGACGGAAAAGACAGCGTACAGCTGAGCGAAAACAGGGCTTTCTACATGAACAAACTGAGAGAGTTCATGTTCGCCAACGTTTATCACAACAAGAGGGTGAAGAGGGACGAGGACGTTGAGAAAGTCAGGAACATCATTACGTCACTTTACGATTACTACGTTGAGAATCCCGACAGACTGCCGCCGATCATGGAGGATATCGAGTCGGAATACGGCATAAAGGAGGCTGCCAAGGATCATGTGGCCGCTATGACAGACCGTTACGCGATAAATATGTATTCGGAGAAATTCGTACCTAAGGGATGGAAATAGGACGCATGCCTAATATTTTCTGTTGAAATATGAATAAACTATGATATATTAAAGGCAAGAGAGGGAAACCGTTCGCGGTTAACCTCAGGTTGGTTAAAAATAACCGCCTTTCAGTTATCACGCTGGGCGGTTATTTTCTTATGTCAGCGAATCAATGAAAAAGAAATCTCACATAAATAAAGGGATTTCTTTTTTTATGTCGAATTAAGGAATGAGAATATTTTTTCTGGGTAATCTATAACGGGGAATAATTTAACGGAGACAATCTTGAAAACAGACGGATCCATCAATCTGGCAGAGGAAATAAAGTACAGATGCAACATAGTGGATGTGGTCGGCAGAGTCGTTCCGCTTAAGAAGACAGGCGCCAACCATAAAGGTCCATGTCCGTTCCATAAGGAAGCGGACCCGTCCTTTGTCGTGTCTGAAGATAAGCAGATATTTACATGCTTCGGATGCGGCGCTACAGGTGATGTGATCAGTTTCGTTGAAAAGTATTATTCTCTCGATTTCATGGGAGCTGCGGAATAACTTGCCGACGAGTACGGCATAGACATAAGGAAATTCAAGCATTCCGGCGGGGAGAACAAGGAGCCTTTCTATGAAATCAACAGGCAGGCGGCCAGGTTCTTCTACAGGGATTTAA
>JAFYIC010000051.1 GCA_017538845.1 Bacillota bacterium
ATGCGTTTACAGCTGCTTCTGCATCTTTCTTAGTGAATTCTGCTTTCTCTGCTACTGCAGCGATCAATTCTGCTTTATTCATTACCGTTCCTCCTTAAAATAACTTCTTTCGCGCTAAGCGCTCACTTACAAATGGACTATTCTCTGTCCTTTGCCATCTCCCAAAAAATATCCTGCTGTTCCGGGTCAAGTTCAGAAACTGAAACGCCTCTCTTGCCTGCCTCGGATTCCACATATTCAACCCGCTTTATAAACTTATCTGTTGCGCGTGTCAGAGATTCTTCAGGATCGACTCCCAAAAACCTCGAGATATTAACGATGGAAAACAGCAGATCCCCAAGCTCTTCGACTATATCCTCTCTGCCTTGGTCTTCGTATGCTTCGCGTAGCTCTTGAGTTTCTTCTCTGATTTTAAGAAAAACGCCTGAAATGTCATCCCAGTCAAATCCGATCTCGGATGCACGCTCCTGAACTTTTCTGCCTCTCACGAGGGCCGGCAGAGCTTTCGGAACGTCCCGAAGCCGTTCAGACTGGCTGTTCCAGTCATTTTCCTGTCGCTTAATATTTTCCCATTTTTCCAGTACATTGTCAATAGTTTTGGCCTCAGTATCTGAAAAAACGTGGGGGTGACGGCGTATCATCTTTTCGCATTCTTCGTTGATTACCGCCTTCATATCGAAACGGCCTTCCTCTTCCGCCAGAAGGCTGTGAAATACAGTCTGAAGAAGCACATCTCCCAGTTCCTCCTTCAGATTATCATAGTTCTCTTCGTTTATCGCGTCGACCGCCTCGTACGCTTCCTCAAGCATGCACCCGGTCAGGCTGTCATGAGTCTGCTTCCTGTCCCAGGGGCACTCCTTTCTGAGTATGCGAAGTATGCTGATAAGGCGGGCAAGAGCCTCCTCATCGGTTTCCGCGGTCTTATATAATTCCCTGTATTCGTCCTTCATGTTTTCCTCTACTTTATGAATCTTCCGAAGATCTTCAGAATCAGGTGTCCCTTCGGCATGCTTTCCAGCTCATCTCTGGTCACCGCCTTGCTGATGATCGCCATTATCGCGTAAATGATAGCGCCGAGAAGTATGGAAGCCAGAGTCGAGAACGTTACGCTGGCCGTCAGCAGCATGAGGATCTTATAGATAACGAACACACATACGCCCATGGCCGCTGCCGCCGCAAGCGGTCTTCCGACGCAGCTTACCCAGTTGATGTGTACGTTGGTATACTTTATTACCGCCATCACGTCCAGTACTGAAGCGATCATGTATGCCAGGATCGTTCCTATGGCCGCGCCCTTGATACCAAGAGCCGGTATCGGTACAAGGAACCATGTGCAAAGCAGCTTGGCCCCTACTCCCACGAACATGTTCCGCACAGGAATCATCTGCTTGCCTACGCCCTGCAGCACGCCTGTAAGAGTCTGTACGAACCCCAGGAATATGACTGCCACAGCCATTATCATGAAGGCCGGGCTCACATACTCTATGACGCCTGCCTGAGTCGGGAAAAGTGTCAGCAGGATAGGCTTCGCCAGAACGAAGAAACCCACGGCGCAAGGCATACCTATAAGCATGGAGAACCTTATGCTGAGCTGTATGTTCTTCTCCGCGAAGGCATAGTCCTTCTCCTTATACGCAGCAGCTATAAGCGGCACCATACTGGTCGCCACAGCCAGTGCGATGACCTGTGGGAAATTGATCATCGAATTGACCATTCCCGTGAGACCTCCGTAAAGTTCTTCCGCCATTACGGTGGACATACCTGTGGATTTGAGCCTGCCGACGATAAGTCCCGCGTCTATCATATTGATGAGCGGCATTATCGAAGCGCCTACCGTTATAGGAATTGATATTACAAGTATCTCTTTGTATACGCTGCCGTTGCTTTCGCTGCTTCTCGGATTTCCTTCCCTTATCTTCCTCTTGAAGCTCTTCCGGTTGACCATGTATATGATGAAGATCATAGCAAGTCCGCCGATCGCACCGGCAGTTCCTCCGAAGACTGCTCCGGAAGCGCCTTTGACGTACTTTGTCTCTCCGCCGAGCACGGTGTCTGCGGAATTAAAGAGTATATACGCGAGAGCCAGTCCGAAAGCTACACGGAAAAGCTGCTCCACTATCTGGGAAAGGGCTGTCGGCCGCATGTTCTGCATGCCCTGGAAAAGGCCTCTGAACGCAGCCAGAACAGGTATTATGATCAGGCACGGAGAAACGAACCTCATGGGCAGCGCCGCTCCCGGGTTGTCCATCAGGCCGGCTATGATGTCCGCGCCTCCGAATACGATAACAAAAGAGACGATACCGATGCCCAGCATCAGTCTCATGGAAAGTTTGAAGACTCTGTCGGCGTCTTCATAATTATTGAGCGTTACACGCTCAGATACCATTCTGGATACGGCAACGGGGATTCCCGAAGTCGCAAGGGTGACAAAGAACACGTAAACATAGTAGGCCGGGTTGTAGTAGGCCATGGCCCGCGAATCGATCATGTTAACAAGGGGGATCCTGAATATGAACCCCATGATCTTTACGAATATTCCCGCGGCGCCGAGTATTACCGCTCCTTTGACAAATGTTTTCTTCGTCATCCTAACCTCTGGTCACCAGTTCGTTTGAGTCAAGTTCCTTAAGTATCCTCGCCGTCGATCTCTCCACGTTGTAGATGACTTTTTCTATATCTATAGTTTTGTATTCGCCGTCCTGGTAAAGAATTTTGCCGTCCACCATGGTCATCACCACGTCTTTTCCGCAGGCTGAGTAAACCAGGTTCGTTATAAGGTCGTGGACCGGATGCATGTTCGGTCCGGTAATATCTAAAACGATCAGATCTGCCTTGCAGCCGGTCTCGAGTTTGCCGCAGTCCCATCTGCCCTGGCTCCTGGCTCCGCCGAAAGTAGCGGCGTAGATGGCCTGTACAGGCGTGACTGCCGTCGGATCCTTGTACTTTTCCTTTGAAGCAATGGCAAACGTCTTTATCTCTTCAATGAAGTCCAGGCTGTTGTTGCTAGCCACGCTGTCAGTACCTATCGCAACGTTGATGCCCTGTTCAAGAAGTTTGGGCACATTGCACACTCCGCTGGAAAGTTTCATATTGCTTATGGGATTGGAAGCTACCGTTACTCCCTTTTCCTTCAGTATGTCAAAATCCTCCCCTTCTATCCACACGCAGTGAGCGGCGGTAGTCGGAGTATCGAATATTCCTCTGCTGTTCAGATAAGCCACCGGGGTCATTCCGTATTTGCGCTTGCATTCCTCATGTTCGAATGCCGTCTCAGAAACGTGGACGTGCATGTTCAGTCCGGCCTGTTTCGCATACTGGGCCAGTTTCATGGCGGTGTCCGGGTCTGAAGTGTATTCAGCGTGGAGACTTGCGTCTATCTTTATCCTTCCGTCTCCGGCTCCGTCAAACAATTCAACTGCGTTCTTTTCCTCGTAGAATTCCTCCATGGTGAAAAGGTCTCTGCCGGTCATGTTCGTAATGGCTCTTGAGATATTGGCTTTGGCTCCGCTCTCAACTACGGCATTCACCATATTTTCCGTCAGGTAATACATGTCCGTGGTCGATACAATGCCGTATCTTATGGATTCTGCCATGGCAAGGAGCGTTCCCCAGTACACGTCTTCTCCCTGCAGCCTGGCTTCAAAGGGGAAAATCTTCTTGTTGAGCCAGTCCTGGAGCGCCATATTCTCACCGTAGCCCCTGAGCAGAGTCATCGGTGAATGGGCGTGGGCGTTAACGAATCCGGCCATGAGGAGTCTGCCTTTGCCGTCATACTGCTGTCCGTAGTCTTTTTCAGGTTCAGTCTCGCCAATGTAGTCGATAGTGTCGCCTTCCACACCGACATATATATTTTCTTTCACCTGTATCTTCTCGTCTATTATGGTTATATTCTTAAAAAGCATATGGACCCCCTCTATCAAAAACCAATGAAAAATACCAAGGATAATTATACTACATCATTGTGAAAAAGAAAATGCTTCAAGCACCTTTATCACCTGTGAAAGGACCTGACCTTTCTCGGGAGTGTACCTTATCTCCGGCTCCACGCCACCGTGTATGAAGAGCCTTACGCCGAACTCCGCGGCCGCGTTGGCCATTCCTTCCGCACCGGGGCCGCCCCCTTCTTCCGCGCGAAAGTAAATCCTGCCGTTCTTCCTGCTGACTTTGTCGAACCTGCACTTGGCGGCAAGAGATCTTATGCGTGAGATCTTTATCAGGTTGCCGACTTCCCCGGGTATATCGCCGAAACGGTCTATGAGTTCGTCGGTCACATCTTCCTCGTCCTCTCTGCTTTCGATCTCCGCGATCCTTTTATACATCTGCAGTTTCAGTATTTCATCGCTTATGTACCTGTCGGGTATGAATGCCGGCTCTCCCAGTTCAACTACCGGTCCGTCCTCTTCCGGCATCGTCTCTTCGCCCCGCAGTTTCCTTACTGCGTTGTCCACCAGCTTGAAGTAAAGCTCATATCCGATCTTCAGCATGTGGCCGTGCTGCTCCGTTCCCAGCAGATTGCCTGCCCCGCGCATTTCCATGTCCCGCATGGCGATTCTAAAGCCCGCGCCGAATTCGGTGAATTCCCTGATGGCTCTCAGTCTTGCCGCCGGTTTCTCCGTCAGCACTTTATCCTTTTTATACATGAGATACGCATAGGCTATGCGGTTGGATCTTCCGACCCTCCCTCTCAGCTGATAGAGCTGGGAAAGGCCGTATCTGTCCGCGTCCATCACGATCATGGTGTTCACGTTGGGTATATCCATGCCGGACTCGATTATGGTGGTGGAGACAAGCACGTCTGTCTGCCCGCTGACGAAATCCATCAGCACGTTTTCCAGAGTTTCTTCATTCATCTGTCCGTGGCCCACTCCGACGGTTATGCCGGGAAGCAGGTTCCGTATCCTGGTTGCGATCTGGTTTATCCCTCTGACTCTGTTGAATACCACATAGACCTGACCGCCTCTGTCGATTTCCCGGCTGATGGCTTCTCTTATCATGTCATCATCCTGCTCGGCCACGTAGGTCTGTACCGGATAGCGGTCCTCCGGCGGCTCTTCTATAAGGCTCATGTCCCTTATTCCCGACAGGGACATATGCAGGGTCCTGGGTATGGGCGTCGCTGAAAGAGTGAGCACGTCAACGTTGTGCTTCAGCTGCTTTATCTTTTCCTTGTGCTGAACTCCGAAACGCTGCTCTTCGTCGATAACAAGCAGCCCCAGATCTTTGAATTTCACGTCTTTTGAAAGAAGCCTGTGAGTTCCTATAACGAAATCGACTTCGCCTTTGGCCAGCTTTTCCGCCGTCTCCGCCTGCTGTGTCTGGCTCCTGAACCGGGACATCATCTCAACTTTGAACGGAAACTTTTCAAACCTTTCCTTCAGGGTGTAGTAATGCTGATTGGCCAGTATGGTGGTCGGCACCAACATGGCCGCCTGCTTTCCTTCTGCCAGGCACTTGAAGACTGCCCTTGCAGCCACTTCGGTCTTGCCGAATCCTACGTCCCCGCAAAGCAGCCTGTCCATAGGCTCTGCCGATTCCATATCTTCCTTTATCTCTTCCGCCGCTTTCAGCTGATCATCCGTTTCTGTAAAAGGAAAATCCGCTTCGAACTGCTCCTGCCATTCCGAATCCCTGCTGAAGCTGTAGCCTTTTTCTATCTTCCTTGCCGCAGACGTGGCGATAAGTTCTTCCGCCATGTGGGTTATGGCTTCCTTCGCTTTAGCCTTGGTGACCTTCCACTCGAATCCCGAAAGATTGTTGAGCCGCGGTGAAACAGAATCAGATCCTACGTATTTCTGGATCACGTCCATATTGTCCACAGGGACATAAAGCATAGCTGTCCCGGCGTACTTTATCTTCAGATAATCATTTCTGACTCCCTGGACCGTGACCTGCTCGATTCCCAGGAAACGGCCTATACCATAACTCTCATGGACCACGTAGTCGCCCTTTGCTATATCAGAAAAGCTCCGTATACGGCTTCCCTTTGCCGAAGCCGGATGCCTCTTCTTTTTCCTTTTCGGTCTTATGCTGAATACATCTTCGTCACGGATCCAGCACTGCTTTTTCCCGGGAAGATCTATTCCGGACATTATCTGCCCTTCCAGTACGTTCACGGCACCGGCCATGTCCATGTGCCCGATATACTGGCGCATGTTCTCCACACGTTCAGGATCGGGACATACCAGATTCACCTCATATCCCTTGGAAATGTACCCTTTCAGTTCTTTTTCGAACACGTCAAGATGACCGCCGAATGCCGGAGTCTGCCTTCCCTGTATGCTCCTTATCTCTGCAAAATCGCCGATGTGTTTTATCCGACCCGCGAAAGGCGTGAAGATATATACGTTCCGGTTTTCGCAGGAATAAAACTCAAGATAATCCTTCAGCTCCGGGAAACTTCCTTTGTCCTCAGGTACGGCTCTGCCTCTTTCCAGCATTACCTCAAAGTCCGAGAAGAATTCCCCGATCCTGTCCTCGTAATATTTGAAAGTCACAGCCGGATCGTCGATCATCAGCAAGGGATCGTTCATATAGTCCAGTATGTTTTCCGGAGAATCGTAAAAGTATCCTATGTA
>JAFYIC010000052.1 GCA_017538845.1 Bacillota bacterium
GGTCTCGTCCTTCACTTTTTCGAAAGCGTCATAGACTATAGCCTGGGCAGTTCCCTTTTTCCCGTCCAGCATGATACTGTTGATAAGTTTAGCAACGACCACGCTGCCGTAAACAGGATCGGGGAGAACTTCACGCTTTGGCACGTTTCCTTTTCTAGGCACTTCTCTTCCCTCCTTGCCGCTGTGTCTGTCCGCCTGCATGCAGGCGTAAAACCAGCTATGCAATTATTTTGTTCTAACTCATTTCTTCACCCTGCATCTCATGTGCAGGATTACTCTGACAGGTCCTCTAAATCATGTGACCTGCCCGCAATAGTTTCGGCGGTACTCGAAGGCTCATGTCAGGCAGCCGCACTGCCGGTCCATGGTCCCCGTGGTGCCCGTAAAGATATCTGTATATCAAGGGCACATATTCCCGTGCTTTCCACTATTATTTCTTAGGTCTTTTTGCTCCGTACTTAGAGCGTGCCTGACCTCTTTCTGCTACGCCGGCAGTGTCCAGTGTTCCTCTTACGATGTGATATCTTACACCAGGAAGGTCTTTTACTCTTCCGCCTCTGATGAGTACAACACTGTGCTCCTGAAGATTATGTCCGATCCCCGGGATGTATGCTGTCACTTCGATACCGTTAGTAAGACGTACTCTGGCAACTTTTCTGAGCGCTGAATTAGGCTTCTTTGGAGTTACAGTTTTCACTGAAGTGCAAACGCCACGTTTCTGCGGTGAATTGATGTCTGTAGGCACTCTTCTGATAGAGTTCATACCCTTACCGAGAGCAGGTGCCGTGGACTTCTTTTCACTTGAAGTTCTGCCCTGACGTACTAACTGATTAATGGTTGGCATTAAATACATGTCCTCCTTTCCTCAATATTTTCGGGTGCCAAAATGGCTCTCCCTTAGTTATTTCAAGCCATTGAGGGGCTTTTTGCAAGCCTCCCAATGGCTGAACGCCGAGAAATATTTTATCACAGAAAAAACCGTGATGTCAATTGATTTTACTGGGATACGGCCTTATTCTTCAGTGCCTTCCCCATCCTCAGCAGCATCATCGGCCGCTTCCTCCGCGACCTCTTCGGATGCTTCTTCAGGCTGCTCCTCTTCAGCAGGGACTTCTTCGTCCATTTCAGTGAGGATATCGCCTTCAATATCTGTGATGCCTTCTGCGGTCACATCATCTGCCGCGGCTTCTTCAGCCGGGGCCTCTTCAGTAGCTTCAGCAGGCGTTTCTTCAGCCGGACTGAGCGCGGCTTCGCGCTGTTCCACAAGCTGTTTGTAGTACGCTTCCATAAGCGCGCTGTTGATACCGTAGTCGAGTTCAACGTTCTTGTATCTCTTCATTCCGGTACCCGCAGGAATCAGTTTACCGATGATGACGTTCTCCTTAAGTCCGCGGAGTTTATCATTCTTTCCCTTTATCGCAGCGTCAGTGAGTACTCTTGTGGTCTCCTGGAATGACGCGGCAGACAGGAATGAACCTGTTGCCAGGGATGCCTTTGTGATACCGAGAAGCTGGTTCTTGCCGTATGCCGGCTCTCCGTCTTCTGCCAGTACCTTTTCATTGGCTTCATCGATCTCAACTTTGCTGTACAGTCCGCCCGGGAACAGGTCTGTGTCGCCCGGATCTTCTATCTTGTACTTGGACAGCATCTGGCTCACGATTACTTCAACGTGTTTGTCGTTGATATCTACACCCTGGTTCTTATATACCTTCTGTACTTCCTTGAGCAGATACTGGTAAACGCCTTCTGCGCCTTTGTACTTCAGTATATCCTTCGGGTCAAGCGGTCCTACCGTAATGTTGTCGCCTGCTTCAACGAAGTCGCCTACTTCGACGCTGAGTCTGGCGCCGTAAGGAACGACGTAAACCTTCTCTTCGTCTTCGCCCTGGACTACAACTTCAGTCTTGTTGTCCGTACGCGGCTCGATTGATACTACCGTTCCGTCAGCCTCGCATATCTCTGCGATACCTTTCGGCTTTCTTACCTCGAACAGTTCTTCTACTCTCGGAAGACCTGATGTGATATCGGAACCTGCAACACCGCCTGTATGGAATGTTCTCATGGTCAGCTGTGTACCCGGCTCACCGATCGACTGGGCCGCTGTGATGCCAACGGCTTCGCCGATGTTGACGCTTTCACCTGTGGCCAGGTTCCTGCCGTAGCACTTGGCGCATACGCCGTATTTGCTGTGGCACGTCATGACGGATCTGATGGCAACTTCCTCGATGCCTGCGGCTTCGATGAGATCAGCCGTATCTTCCGATATTTCCTCATCCTGCTCAACAATCACTTCTCCCGTGTTGGGGTCTATGATGTCCTGAGCGGCTGTTCTTCCTATTATCCTGAGCCTGAGAGACTCGATCTTCTCCTTGCCGTCTGTGAATGCTCTTACCAAGATACCTTCGTCTGTTCCGCAGTCGTATTCTCTTACGATCACGTTATGGGAAACGTCGACAAGTCTTCTTGTCAGGTAACCTGAGTCAGCGGTTCTCAGCGCTGTATCGGCAAGACCTTTTCTTGCTCCGTTAGTGGATACGAAGTATTCCAGTACGGAAAGACCTTCACGGAAGTTGGCCTTGATCGGGATCTCGATGGTCTTACCTGCGGCGTTGGCCATGAGACCTCTCATGCCACCGACCTGTTTGATCTGGTTCTTGCTTCCTCTGGCTCCGGAATGGGCCATGATGAACAGGTTGTTCAGCGTACCCAGAGATTCCATCAGAGCGTCCGCAACGTCTTCCGTTGTCTTTGTCCAGATATCGATTACCTTGTTGTATCTCTCCTGGTTGGATACGAGGCCCTTTCTGTAGGCCTTTTCATATTTGCTTACTTCTTCTTCCGCCTCGTCAAGGAGCTTCCACTTGTTCTCAGGTATCTCCATGTCGGAAATACTGATGGTGATAGCGCCCTTTGTGGAATAATGGAATCCCATTGCCTTGATGTTGTCAAGCATGAGCACTGTACCGGTGTTTCCGTGGATGCGGTAACATCTGTCGATGATCTCGCCCAGCTTTTTCTTGTCGCAGAGGAAGTCGATCTCAAGTGAATACGGATCTTCGTCCCTGTTGACGTATCCCAGGTCCTGAGGCAGTTTCTGGTTGAACAGGAATCTTCCTACTGTGGATTCGACCATTCTTCCGCGATCGCCTTCATACGCATACATCCTGACTTTGACCTTCGCGTGAAGACCTACGTCTCCGTTGCTGTAGGCCATGATCATCTCGTCGATGTCTGTGAATATCTTTCCGTCGCCCTTTTCGGCAGCGGTGCTCCTGTCCTCTGTGCCCGGATGAGTAAGATAATAGCTTCCCAGGATCATGTCCTGTGTCGGCGTTGTTATCGGAGATCCGTCCTTGGGGGCAAGAATGTTGTTCACGGAAAGCATGAGGAACCTTGCCTCTGCCTGCGCCTCTACTGAAAGAGGTACGTGAACAGCCATCTGGTCGCCGTCGAAGTCAGCGTTGAACGCGGTACATACCAGCGGATGGAGCTTGATAGCCTTACCTTCCACCAGTACCGGCTCAAAAGCCTGAATACCGAGTCTGTGCAGCGTCGGAGCACGGTTGAGCATTACAGGATGCTCCTGGATAACTTCTTCCAGTACGTCCCATACTTCCGGCCTTACCTTCTCGACCATTCTCTTGGCGCCTTTGATGTTGTAGGCTGTACCCTGTTCCACCAGTTTCTTCATGATGAAAGGCTTGAACAGTTCCAGAGCCATGGTCTTCGGAAGTCCGCACTGCCAGAAATGCAGTTCCGGTCCTACTACGATTACAGAACGTCCCGAGTAGTCGACACGCTTGCCCAGCAGGTTCTGTCTGAATCTTCCCTGCTTACCCTTCAGATAGTCTGAAAGTGATTTCAGCGGTCTTGATCCCGGACCCGTTACCGGTCTTCCTCTTCTTCCGTTGTCGATGAGGGAGTCAACTGCTTCCTGCAGCATCCTCTTCTCATTTCTGACGATTATGTCAGGGGCTCTCAGCTCCAGAAGCTTCTTGAGCCTGTTGTTTCTGTTTATTACTCTTCTGTAAAGGTCATTCAAGTCTGATGTGGCAAAACGTCCGCCGTCCAGCTGTACCATAGGTCTGATGTCAGGCGGTATTACCGGGATGACCTCCATGATCATCCATTCAGGTCTGTTGCCGGAGATTCTCAGAGCTTCGATGACTTCAAGTCTTCTTACGATCTTGAGCTTTTTCTGGCCTGTGGCTGTCCTGAGCTGTTCTCTCATGTCAGCCGACATCTCTTCAAGATCCACGGCAGCCAGCAGTTCTCTTACTGCTTCAGCTCCCATCGCGGCTCTGAAGTTCAGTCCCTGGTCTTCCGCTTCCTTGTATTCCATCTCCTCCAGGATCTGCTTGTACTGGAAACCGGAGTCGCCCGGATCGAGCACGATGTATGAAGCGAAATACAGTACCTTCTCAAGGTTCTTCGGTGAAATGTCAAGAACAAGTCCCATTCTGCTGGGGATGCCCTTGAAATACCAGATATGTGAAACAGGCGCAGCAAGCTGGATGTGGCCCATCCTGACTCTTCTCACCTTGGATTTGGTGACTTCGACTCCGCACTTGTCACATACTATGCCCTTGTATCTGATCTTCCTGTATTTACCGCATCTGCACTCCCAGTCCTTGGTAGGTCCGAAGATCTTTTCGCAGAAAAGGCCTTCCGGTTCCGGTTTGAGGGTCCTGTAGTTTATCGTCTCAGGTTTGCAGACCTCACCGTGTGACCAGCTCAGTATCTTTTCGGTAGATGCCATTCCGATCTGCAGTGATTCAAGGTTATTAAGTTCATAATTGTTACTATTGTTACTCAATTGTCCTGCCTCCCCTACTGATCATTCTCTTCTGCTTCTGCAACTTCTTCCAGATCCATCTCGGAGATATCCTCTTCAGGAACCTCTTCATTGATCAGATCTTCTTCGTCGGGTCCGTATTCAGCATCATCTTCTTCGGCGAATTCCTCTTCTTCGGAATATTCCTCTTCTTCGGTGAATCCCGACTCTGCCGCAGCAGCTTCTTCAGCAGCCTCAGCCTCAGCCATCAGACGGTCTTCACGCTCTCTGCGGTTGTCGATCATCCTCTCGATGCCTGAGAAAGTGTCTGCTTCGGTCTGTTCTCTGATCTCGATCTCTTCATCGTCTTCCGCAAGAGCCTTGACGTCCAGTCCCAGACTCTGCAGTTCCTTGATGAGTACCTTGAAGGATTCCGGTATTCCCGGTTCCGGTATGTTCTCGCCCTTTACGATAGCTTCGTAGGTCTTTACACGTCCCACTACGTCGTCGGACTTGACTGTCAGGATCTCCTGCAGTGTGTAAGCCGCGCCGTATGCTTCCAGAGCCCATACTTCCATTTCTCCGAAACGCTGTCCGCCGAACTGGGCTTTTCCGCCCAGAGGCTGCTGCGTTATCAGTGAGTACGGCCCGGTGGACCTTGCGTGTATCTTGTCATCGACCAGGTGATGCAGTTTGAGCATGTACATGTAGCCGACTGTGATAGGATTGTCAAACGTTTCGCCCGTTCTTCCGTCTCTAAGCGTCAGCTTTCCGCTCTCGTCATATCCGCATTCCCTGAGGAGTTCGATGATGTCTTTCTCCGTAGCTCCGTCAAATACCGGAGTTGCTATGTACCAGCCCTTTGACTTGGCCGCCAGACCAAGGTGGACCTCCAGTACCTGTCCTACGTTCATACGTGAAGGTACGCCCAGAGGATTGAGCATTACCTGAAGCGGCTGCCCGTTTTCAAGGAACGGCATGTCTTCTTCAGGAAGGATCCTGGAAATAACGCCCTTGTTTCCGTGACGTCCCGCCATCTTGTCGCCTACGCTGATCTTTCTCTTGGTGGCAACGTAGCAGCGAACCAGTTTGTTTACTCCCGGCGGGAGCTCATCCTTGTTTTCCTTCGAGAAAATCTTTACATCTACGACTATACCTGTCTCTCCGTGAGGAACTCTCAGGGAAGTATCTCTTACTTCTCTTGCCTTGTCGCCGAAAAGCTCGTTGAGGATGTTGTCTTCCGGAGTCGGTTCCGTTTCTCCCTTAGGAGTTACTTTACCTACCAGTATGTCGGATGACGTTACTTCCGCGCCGATCCTGACGATACCGTCTTCGTCAAGGTCTTTCAGCGCATCCTCACCAACGTTAGGTATGTCTCTTGTTATCTCTTCATCACCAAGTTTGGTGTCTCTTGCTTCCAGTTCGTACTCTTCGATATGGAGCGATGTGAGCACGTCGTCCATGATAAGTCTTTCGTTGAGTACGATAGCGTCCTCGTAGTTGTAGCCTTCCCATGTCATGAAGCCGATGAGAAGGTTCTTGCCCAGAGCGATCTCGCCGTTGTCCGTTGACGGTCCGTCAGCGATGACTTCGCCTTCCTCGATGTGCTCACCGTGGATAACGATAGGTCTCTGGTTGATGCAGGTGCCCTGGTTGGAACGCTTGAATTTCAGCAGTGTGTATGTATCGGTGTCCTTACCGTCTTCGCCGATGCCGCTGTCGCGCTTGATCTCGATCCTGTCTGCATCAACATATGAAACAGTACCGGAGTTCTTCGCAAGCACTACTACTCCCGAGTCCCTCGCAGCCTTGTATTCCATGCCTGTTCCGACCATCGGGGTCTCTGTGACCATGAGCGGTACAGCCTGTCTCTGCATGTTGGATCCCATGAGAGCACGGTTGGCGTCGTCGTTTTCCAGGAACGGGATCATAGCCGTAGCTACGGATACTACCTGCTTCGGTGAAACGTCCATGTAGTCGATGCGCTCGCTGTCGACCAGGTCGATATCTCCGCCGACTCCTCTGGCCATTACTCTCTTGTTGGCGAATCTGCCGTCGGAATCGATCTTCTCGTTAGCCTGTGCGATGATCATTTCTTCTTCATCGTCCGCGGTCAGATATTCGATCTCTTCCGTTACGACACCGTCTTTTACTACTCTGTAGGGAGTCTCAATAAATCCGTATTCGTTGATCACGCCGTAGGTGGTCAGCGAACCGATAAGACCGATGTTCGGACCTTCAGGAGTCTCGATAGGACACATTCTTCCGTAGTGGGAATGATGTACGTCTCTTACTTCGAATCCTGCTCTTTCTCTTGAAAGACCGCCCGGTCCAAGGGCTGAAAGTCTTCTCTTGTGAGTCAGCTCTGCCAGCGGGTTAGTCTGGTCCATGAACTGTGACAGCTGGGAACTTCCGAAGAATTCCTTGATGGCAGCCGTTACAGGTCTTGTATTCATCAGTGACTGGGGAGTCGTGATCTCCACGTCCTGAGTAGTCATCTTTTCCTTTATTGTTCTTTCCATTCTGGAAAGACCGATCCTTACCTGGTTCTGCAGGAGTTCGCCTACAGTTCTGAGTCTTCTGTTGCCCAGGTGGTCGATATCATCTACGTTTCCGATACCGTGGTTCAGGTTGAGCACGTAACTCATGGAAGCGATGATATCCTGGAAAAGGATATGCTTAGGAGAAAGCTCTCTTCTTCTTGTGACTAAAGCTTCCCTTATATCCTCTTCTGTCTTGTTGTCTTCCAGGATCTCCTTAAGTACAGGGTAATATCCCTTTTCTTCCACGTTCTTAAGATCTGAAATATCGAAGTCAACGTGATCGGCTATATTGACGAAGTTGTTACCTATTACCTTAGTGGTAACATCCTGTCCTTCGTTCTTGCTGTACACATGGATGGCTACGAGCCCTGAATTTTCAATCTCAAGAGCCTTTGCCTTGGTCAGCTTGTCACCCTTTTCAGCGATGATCTCGCCTGTGGCCGGACTTACAGCGTCCTCAGCGAGAACAGAGCCTGTCAGTCTGTTGGCCAGACCCAGCTTCTTGTTGTACTTATATCTTCCTACTCTTGCAAGGTCATATCTGGTCGGATCAAAGAACAGAGCATTCAGATAAGCGCTTGCGCTCTCAACTGTCGGCGGTTCGCCCGGTTTCTGCCTCTTGTAGATCTCCTGAACGCCGCTTTCATAGCTGTCAGAAGTGTCTTTTTCAAGAGTCTTCAGAAGTCTGGGGTCGTCTCCGAACATGTCAATAATCTCCTGGTCTGTTCCAAGGCCAAGAGCTCTCAGAAGTGTGGTGGCAGGCTGCTTACGTGTCCTGTCCACTCTTACTGAAATGACTTCGTTGGAGTCGGTTTCATACTCCAGCCATGCTCCTCTGTTAGGGATGACTGTGGTGGCAAAAAGATGATTGCCGGACTTATCTATCTCGCTTTCATAATATGCCCCCGGCGAACGTACGAGCTGCGTAACCACAACTCTCTCGGCACCATTGTATATAAAGGTACCCTTTTCTGTCATGAGCGGAAAATCACCCATGAAAGTTTCTTCTTCTTTGAATTCACCGGTCTCTCTGTTTATGAGTCTGACTCTGACGCTGAGAGGTGCCGAATAAGTCGCGTCCCTCTCTTTGCATTCTTCCTGTCCGTACTTGGGTGGATCGCTGAAGGAGTAATCAAGAAATTCGAGAGCGAAGTTGTCCGCATAATCCCTGATAGGAGATATGTCTTCGAACACTTCTTTTAACCCCTCATTAACGAACCAATCGTATGACTTCGTCTGTATTTGAATGAGGTTTGGCATCTCTGCGACCTCGTTGATCTTGGCGAAAGTCATACGATCTTTTTTACCCAGAGTTACAGGTGTTGGCATATTCATCACTCCTTATATAATTAACAAA
>JAFYIC010000053.1 GCA_017538845.1 Bacillota bacterium
AACCGGTTCTTCTTCAGGTGGCTGCTCCTCAGCGGGGGCATCCGTCTCAGGCTGCTGGAAATCTCCCAGGAACCCTGCCGAAATTATAATCGTAACTCCTGCGAATATCATGTATATGCCTGTGATCACTACCATCATGGCTATCATTTCCAGTGAAGCATATATCATGAATACACCGAATATCAAATGCAGTATTCCGAAAAAGATCGTGAAGCCTATGGGCAATCCCAGCCTGCCGCGCATGCTCGCTACCATGAACCGGTCAAAAGCAGCCGCAAAGGCGATGATGCCTATCACAAGTCCGATAAGCGATGTAGCCGCCTGGTTATCTATGAGCAGGAAAAGACCCAGCCCGATCATTATGACGCTTACTATGATGCGTACGACTTTGTTTTTCTGCGTTTCTCCGGGCGAACCTTTAAGTGTGATTATCAGCCTTATGACTCCGACCAGAAGTATTCCCAGTCCTACAAAAACACCGAGAAGTTCCGCAACCTGTTTGTTGAATATGAGGAACAGTATGCCTACTGCCATAAGTATCAGCCCGGCAAATATCCCCAGCGATTTTAACTTCTTGAAAGGTTCCATAAACTATCCTCCCCCATTACTCCTCAAATTCAAGATCATAGTCAAGAGAATCGTCATACGCGTCGCTCCTGTCTATGTACTTCTTTATGATATAGTAAGATAATGTGAGATCCACTGCATAGCAAGCTAAATGGATCGCTGTTACAAATCTGACATGTTTTTTAAACGTCCAGTTCTGGAATGGTCTTTTCATGTTCCTTCCTCCTTTGGCATGTCTTCTGCCTGTGTTCATTTTACAACATCGGAAAGAAAAAATAAAGCAGGAGGAGAACTGTGCGTCCGCCCGGGCGCCCGTGCCTCGAGCCTGTACAGTCTCCTCCACGCTTTGACCATGTTGATCTGCTATTATCTGCTTCCGTGATCTGCAAATACGATGCATACTGCCGGTATGAGAAAACCTATGATGCCTCCCATAGCAAACATTTCATCGGCAGGCTGCATGATCCTGCATGTGATCATGGCACCTGCAAATGCCGATACCAATGAGAGCAGAAGCATTAATAAAACAAATACTGCAGTTTTCATTTTTATCCTCTCATTTTTTACTTTTTAGCCCGTGTATATGCCTCATCCAGATATCTGACACTTACCGAAGGTTTGAAAGATATTGAAACCCCGGCGCCAAACGATACTGAAGGTTTGAGATTCAATACAGAATGGCCGTAGTTTGAGGCAAGTCCTACTGTATTGACCTTTCCATCGGCGATCCAACGTGTGATCACTATCCCGTCTGTGCACCTCCATTTGTATCCTGCCTTTGGTATGAGTTCTATTCCTACCGGAAACTTTGCGTAAACTCCCCGTCCTGCATTTTTCGTATTTATCCTGACATTCACGGTTTTCTTCCCGCGGGTCCTGTCGCCGGCTATGTGGTAATTGACCGTGCAGCACGCTTCGTCTTTTACAAACTTATCGCTCGTCGTAACACCAAATATATCTGAATAAACGCATGTCGGCTGTTTTACCCATTTCCACCTTGCTATTGTAGTGATATATGTGACCCAGTATTTCCTCAAACTGTTCTTCTCTCTGACTTTTACCGATTTGAAGCATCTGTATCCGATACTGTATTCAAGTTTTCCTTTCAGGCATTTCATGTCACAGGACATTATCTGCCTTACCTGTTCTGCGGTCAGTCCCATTTTTCTCAGTTCTTCTTTGCTTTTATTTCTGAGACCGCTGACCAGTTCCTGTTCTGTCAGCGTTACTGTCTTATATACTGCATTCTTATCGTCGCCTGTCAACGCGTCCGCTTCAGAAAAACAGGAAAATAACAACAGTAATATAAGCACCAAAGAGAACAGGATCCTCCCTGTTTTTTTCATATGTCATCCCCCTTTATGATCCGCATATGAATAGTTCTCTTTTCATTCCTGCCAACATGTCCGCCATGTCGGCAGGACCATAATTGTATAACTGAAGAGCCTCCTGCGCCCTTCTGAAATATTTCTTTGTTTCCGCGGGAGCTCTCTCGCGCATCGTTTTTATAAATGCTCCCGCGCCGGCTTTGATGCCGCAGGGTCTTCCGGCTGTCGGCACGTATGCTATCCTGACTCTGTCTCTTATACGGTCATAAAAGACCGTATCCTCGTTCAGCATGATACGTGCCGGAGGTATGAAATGATCTCCCGTCTTTGAAAGTATCGTAAAGACTTTCTCCATTATTCCCAGAAGTTCCCTGATATCCAGATCTTTCATCTGGCTCAGCGGGCAGTAGCCCGCACAATCATATGTCACCTGTTCCTTCTTTGCACAGCTGACGAACCTCATTGGGAACATGTAGTCACACATGCCGGCTGTCAGGATATCCTTTTCATATTCTCTTATCCTTCCCTTGTCGATCAGCAGCTTTATATCTCCTGCCATTTTTATTTTCCTCCACACTTTGAACAAGGCGTGTACCCCTGCTCTTCTGCTTCATCCCGGCTCATTTCCACCGTATAACGGTCCACTGATTTGCAGTCTCCCCGGTGGTATGACTGCCCGTAACTGAAGAAGCAGTACACGATACTCCCTTCCGGCAGGTTCTCTGAATCACAGAGCCCACATGGCGAAAACCTGGATCTGATGGCTTTGGTAAGTATGACTTCACGGGCATGCGCTTTCACGTAAGTGCAGTTTTCCCCGTGATATCTTTCTCCGGATTCCGGAAAAACCCATACTGTACCGCCTCCGTCCTCTTCCATTTCCGAAAAGGGCATGGGGCCATACGGGTTTCGTGCTCCCGTAAATCCTCTGGTGAGCCATCTCTGTTCGATATCTACCCCATCGCGAAAAGCAAGCGGCAGATTTATCGCTACTCTGTAACTTATTTTCAGAGTAATCAAATCATCTGTTTCGCCATTGGAATACAGGTATCTGTAACTCCGTATCTTCAGCTGCGAAGCCGCAGGATCCTCTTCTTCTATCCGCGAAATGATACTACTCCTGTCACCCAGCGAAGTCTTTTCAATGTATGCTTTAGATGCCGAATATGAGATCTCATCGACCACACCATGATTCACATTTTCACACACACCGACGATTTTCACCACGTATCCTATAGTCAGTACCGCAAGGATGAATATGGGCAGAAAAATCGCTGCTTCTACCGCGTATGCACCACGCTCATTTCCCGAAATCCTTTTCCTTCCTGAATCAATACACATGATCATATGAAAACTTTTTACCATTTATCTCAGCCTCCAGCCTGAAGCCGCAATTGTACTCTCTTATGAGAAAATTTCTGTTGTGATTGCCTTTCATATTGATCTGTATCAGATCCATCGTTCTGGCCAGTTTCACTTTCCTGTCCATGAAACTGAGAATGAATCTCAGATAGTCTTCATAATCCTGACCTTTTGAGTTTTCCGTATCTATGTAACCCTTAACTGTTCCTTTCCAGGCTGATTCAAGATCAACAGCCCATGTTTTGTGGTTTTTCAGGACCGGAACTTTTTTCCCATGTTCCAGCAAAGCCATGTCGTTCTTCGCTTCCGCATAGGCCCAGGCAGCTATGATGCCTGCCTCCAGAAGCAATCCTCCCGGTCCCGGCGAAATAGTCTGAGCCAGAACCGCGACCTCGCGATGCATTTTTTCATCTCTCACGATAGACACTGCATTTGCTGCCGTTCTTACAGTCACGATTACATGGGACACCTGTTTACGATTAGTTTCATCGCTGAGGCTCCCTTCGATAACATACTCGACCTCGTTTCTGAAGAACGTTTCATGATCCGGTCTGTCATTAAGAAGATTCTTGAAATACGCCATTATATATTCGTTCACCAGAGCTGTATCGAGACCGCTTCCTACGATCTCAGCTATGGAGCCGATATTGCCGGCGATCATATCAAGCCTGTCGGTGAAGTCTGTCTGGCCATAACCGTAGACTCTGGTGGGCAGGCTGTCTGCCACGGAGCGGTTCCTTAATATCCGGTCCTTTTTCTCCACAGTCACTTCATGTCCGTCGTCGTCTTCCCCCCGGAGTTTTTCCAACAGTCCTTTCGCCATGGCGTATTTCATATGTTCGGTTATCTCTTTCTCAAACACGTTGCAGTCCAGCAGTGAATACTCGCCTGTGTATGCGCTGATCATACCGGTTTTTACATATTTGTTTCCTGCCGTAGAATAACTGACATACTTTTCTACCTTGTCTTCGATCTGTCCCTTATGTCCATAAAACGCAAAAATCCCATAATCCTTTTTCAAATCCAAATCGAACTCGCCAAGCACAGCTCTCGAAGACATGTTCAGTAAGCTGTCGCTGTAACTCTTTACTGCAACATCCACTGTCGCATATATAAAAGCAAGTGTCAGCATTACTACCGCACCAAGCACTGATACTAGAAACACCGATGCGCTCCCTCTCTGATCAATCTTCACTGTTTCCACCGATCATATCCGCAGCACGTATCAGCTCTTTCTCCCGGATCCAGTAAAGTCTCCCTTCTGATTCCCTGCTGCGGCCCTTGAGCAGACCATGTTTCATAAATCTGATGTTGCCGCTGTAATACACGGTTCCTCCGACTGCCGCATTCCTGCTGTACACCGGAAATTCGCCGTCATACCCGCTGTTTGTCGTGGCCGTCTTACTTACCGCACCCCGTTCAGCCCACAGACAGACATGCATTTCTGCCCTTACGCTTACCTGTCTGTTCATGAACATCAGGGTGTATATGACCGCCATTACAGCAAGTATTATCACCGGCAGGATCACAGCTGCCTCTACCATAATGGTCCCTCTTTCATCTGAAACCTTCATTATGATCAGAATCCTCCATTGAGATTGTCGAATGTCTTGTTGACGAAACCGGTTATCTCTGTTCGGAATATGAGTCCAAGTGCGATAGCTATTGCCACAAGTATCGCTACCTGGACCAGTTCCATGCCGCCCGAATGGTTTTCACCAGGCAGCATCCTCCTCATAATCTCTGATATGCTTCCCTTTAACCTTTTCATTCTTTTTCCCCTTTCACATTTCAAGCATGGCCGGCGCTATAGTTACCATTACCAGTACCAGCAGCAAAAGCACGAGCGGGAACGTCAATTTAGTCTCGGCGATTCTGCCTCGCTCCTCTGACTGTTTTTTCCTGGCGAACCAGAGGGTTTCGCTTTCTCTTTTCAGTTTTCCTACCAGATCTGCGCCCTTGTTGATGTTGTCGCTTACGATATTCGAAAAACGCATCAGTTCGCGAACGCTGCTCCTCTTGGCAAAATCCTTTAATTCATTATTGAAGGATCCGTTGGCTCGTTTGATTTTCGTGTATATATTCCTCATTTGAGAATAAAAATAGCTCTTTTCTTCCGCGTCCATCTGTTCTCTGCCTTCCATGATCGTGGTGAACGCTGTATTGAGCACTACACCGGCGTTAAGAAGCAGTATTATCCTGTTTATGAACTCCGGCAACTCTCTGATAATGGAAGCTTTTGCTTCCTGTTCCTCTC
>JAFYIC010000054.1 GCA_017538845.1 Bacillota bacterium
TCTGCTTCCGCTTCTTTCTTAGCTCTTCTTTTTTCCGCATGGCGTTCAACGAACCTTGACACAGGCGTGTTTATTACGAACAGGAGACAAACGAATATCACTGCTCCGCATATAAGATACATGCCCTTGACACCTGCATATTTAGCAGGTATGGAGCCGAAATACATGCCCAGCAGACCGCCGCTTTTCAATTCCACGCCGGTCTTCACATAATCGCTCATGGCGCCGATGCCGAAATCGTATTTGAATCCTTCAGCACCTATGAACCGTCCCGAATTGATCATAGCGATCATCAGGAAAACAATCGCGCTGAGTATTGCAGTCCTTAAGCAAACGTGTGCAGTCCCTCTCACAAATATGAGTATTCCGAATACGATAAGATAAAACGGCAATATGAAGGCCACCATTCCGAAGCAGCCCTGGAAGAATTTCAGAAGTACGCTGCCTACAGTCCCGATAAGCGTTGTCTGGAATGCCAGCACAAGAAATGCTCCGATCACTATCAACAGGACACCGTAAATAATATCCCTTATTCGGAGTCCCCTTGCACGGAGTTCTTCAGATTTTTCTTTTGAGGAAGTATCGGTTTTTCCCATTTCCATCTCGCTCCCTTTTGTCTTTCCCTTTTTCTGATATCACATTGCATTTACGGTCATCTTAAGAAGCTATCGCGTATATTATCACCGCAGCCCCTAGTATCCACGTGTAATACGAGAAGTATGAAAGCTTCTTGTTCGATACGACACGTATCATCGTTTTTATTGCTATAAGTCCGGAAACGGCCGCAACGATTATCCCGACTATCATCGGGCCTGCCGCGCCGGACGGTACTCCTGCTTTGAGCGCTTCAGGAAGTTCAACTACCACAGACCCCAGTATTGACGGGATCGAAATAAGGAATGCGAACTTCACCGCGAATTCCCTGTTCAGTCCTGATACGAGTCCTCCGAACAGAGTCGAACCGGATCTGGATATACCCGGCGTAATGGCTATGCCCTGCATGATACCTATGAAAAGCGCATGGAGAAAACTCATCTCCGTCACGCCCCGCTTGTCACTTCCGACCCTCTCGGCTATGAAAAGGATCGTACCTGTAATGACCAGACTGATCCCGATGGTTATGATCGATGTGTACATGGCTCCGAACGTGTCGTTCAGCGCAAGTCCCATGATCGCAGTTGGGATCGTAGCCACTATTATCATGAATCCCAGCCGTCTGGTGGGATTGGCGTTTATCCTCGGTCCCTTTCCTCTACATATGTCGGCAATGCACCGGCACAGTTCGTAAATGAGTTTCGCTACATCTTTCCAGTAAACTATGAATACCGAGATCAGCGTGCCCAGATGAAGCATTACCGCGAAAATGAGTACCGAATTGCCCTCGATACCGAAGAAATGCTGCAGCAGCGCCAGGTGCCCTGAACTGCTTATAGGCAGAAATTCCGCAAGTCCCTGAACCAGTCCCAGTATCACCGCCTGGAAAAATGATAAAGTCGCCAATGTTGTGTCCTCCTGTAAACGCAATAACTCAATGTATATTATATCACAAGTCCCGGATTAATAAAGAAAAAGCCGTATTTTATAAGGTTTTTAGGTGTTTTTACTTTGCAAAAGTAAATGAAAATGCTATAATCATGAATTGCACAGTATTGTATCGTTAGGAGGGAATATTAAAATGAATAAGAAACCTAATCTGGCCCTGGTGGGCGCTACCGGCGTAGTAGGAAGAACTTTCCTGAAAGTTCTGGAAGAAAGAGATTTTCCGTTTGATAATCTCTATATCATGGCATCAAAGAAATCTGCCGGATCCACAATAACATTCAAGGGTAAAGATTATATCGTTGAAGAACTTACCGAGCATTCATTTGATAAGGATATAGATATCGCTCTGTTCTCAGCAGGCGGCACAGTCAGTGAGAAGTTTGCTCCGATAGCTGCAGAGCACGGAGTCACAGTAGTTGACAACAGCAGCCAGTGGAGAATGGACCCCAACGTTCCTCTGGTAGTTCCGGAAGTAAACCCGGAAGATATCGACTGGAACAACGGCATCATCGCCAATCCGAACTGCTCAACTATCCAGGCGATGGTAGTTCTGAAGCCGATCCACGAAAAGTATGGTCTGAAGAGAGTCATCTATTCAACATATCAGGCAGTATCAGGCTCAGGCGTAAAGGGAATAAGCGACCTGAAGGAAGGTATGGCAGGAAACGACCAGTGCACTGCTTATCCGCACCCGATCGCAGGCAACTGTCTGCCGCACATTGACGTATTCGAAGACAACGGATACACAAAGGAAGAAATGAAGATGATCAACGAGACTCACAAGATCCTTGACGAGGCTATTCAGGTAACCGCGACTACAGTCCGTGTTCCTGTATTCGACTCCCACAGTGAGTCCATCAACCTTCAGCTGGAGAAACCTTTCGAAGTTGAAGACATCAAGGAACTCCTGGCCAACTCACCGGGAATCATCGTTCAGGACGATCCCGCGAACAACGTTTATCCGCTGGCAAGATCTGCCGCAGGTACAGACGAAGTATACGTTGGACGTATCAGAAGAGACTTCTCGATTGAGAACGGTCTTAACATCTGGTGCGTAGCAGACAATATCAGAAAAGGCGCTGCTACCAACACAGTACAGATCGCTGAACTCCTTATCAATAAATAGGAGCATGATCCAAAACATTCTTAAAGGCGGCTTGAAAGGCCGCCTTTTTTGTATGAAAAAGCCCCGCGTCTTATGCGGGGCTTCCGTTATTCTTTTTTCTTGTCCGGTATTCAGTAAACGCGTTTCACGCAGTCGAGACTTATCCATCCTTCGCGGTTCTTGAGTTTGCCCCAACGCCCGCTCTTTGTCTCGGAGCATATGGTGTATTTGCTCTTATTGCTTCTTATCTTACCTATCGATTTGTATTTCGTTCCCGGTCCTTTCCTTATATTCAGTGAATCGCTCACGTTCTTCCTTACGGTGTAATTCCTTACGTCCGAGGAAGCGCTCACCTTCTTCACATATTTGAGGGATATCCATCCGCTGCTGTCGCAGGAAAGCTTTCCCCATTTCCCACTGGAACTGGTCCTTACTATAGTGTAGACCCCGCCTTTTCCAAGCGTTCCCAGTTTCTTATAGGATACTCCGGCCTTCTTGCGGACAGTAAGGCTTGATGCCGTTACTTTGACCCTGCAGGGTGTCGCCAGTACGTTGGAAGTCGAAGGAGCCGTTCCGTCTTTCTTGCGTAGTCCGTAGTGAGCCGCTATCACGTTGGCTTCCTTTCTTGCCATCTTTCTGAGATTGCTCTTTTTGTAAAGCCACAGGGCCATTTTCCTGTTGGAATGGAAGGAATGCTCAAGGATGTATCCGTTGCATCCTGCCGCGTGAGCTCCTCTCAGAACTCCGTAGTAATCCACCTTCTTGCCGCCGGAACGGTAATACCTTGTCCATACGGAAGGTTCCTCTCTGCACCCCATAGTATCCCCTATGGCCTGGCTCAGTGCCGCCGCCAGTTCCTTTTCCGACTGGTTCGCTGAAAGCTGGCGGATCACCAGCGGATAATCCGTTTTGGGCGAGTCGCAGTAATTGGAATGCAGGGAAATGAACAGGTCGTATCCCTTTGCTTTGTATCCTCTCTCATATACACCCAGATCCCGCCACAGGCTGCTCCTCGTGGTGTCCACGATCACATTGTTGTATTCCTCGAGATCTTTCTTCAGGTATTTGTGGAGCTGCCATGACATAAGCGATTCATAATAGTAGCCGCCGTCGAATTTTCCCACATACCTGTTGCAGTGTCCTACGTGACCTGCGTCAAGCATTATCTTCAGCACATTAGCCTTTTTGAATATGGCTGTTATTCTGTGCTTTTCCTTTACATCTTTGAACGTGTACTCATATTTGCGGCCGATATTCTTTCCGTCCACATACACCTTATTCACTATATATCCGAATTTCGGCGTTATTTTGAATGTCTTGCTGCCGCCGTATTTGACGTAACAGGATCCGGTGATAGTGCCTCCGTTGCCGCTGGGACTGGTCTTTTTTTTCGCCGTGATCTTGTATTTGCGTATAGCAAATGTTACATCAACTTTCGTATCTTTCTTCACTGTCACGGACACTTTCTGTCCTCCCGGGTAATTCACTGCCTTGTCTTCATCGTTGACTTTAATAGAA